>CAMFER010000004.1 GCA_945949485.1 uncultured Clostridium sp.
TCGGTAATTTGCATTTACTTTTACAAACTTGCATTTAACTTTTCACTTGACGAAATTCAAAATATAAAAGCACCTAATAATTCGGCGCTTTAATCGTGATCTCCCGTTTCGTTGGTATCTCCATTATGCCAAGTATGAGAATGTCCTTTACTGGAATCACTCGGAGCATATACATCAATTCGTGTATCTGTTTCTCTTACAGCTCCGCCTGATTCTGTTGGATAACAAAATCTACCCAATCCAGCTTCGATAATGTCTTCTTCTAAAGAACGTTCACTTTCCTTGGTATCTTCATACCGTCCACTCCATTTAGACATACACTTTTCCCCCTTTAGATGTATAACATCTAAAGTCTTAAAAGACTTATGCATACATATATCTAAAAAATTAATTTATGTCAAATTTTATAAATTGTCCAATATTTAAAAATAGTATATTATTGCTAAAATAATTCTTTCCTAATTTTATATATTATTTTATTAATTATATAAAACAAATAAAAACTATGTAACTAGTCTATTAAAAACTTTACATAGCTTTATTATTGGTACCGATGGTGGGACTCGAACCCACATGGTTTCCCGCCAGATTTTGAGTCTGGTGCGTCTACCAATTCCGCCACATCGGCATTTGCACTTTGCTATATTATCATACTTTTCAAAAAAAGTCTAGACAAATTTCAAAAAATAATATAACATTTTGAAATTTGCCTATTTTCTTATATTATTTTATATAAAACACTTTTCATCTTTTTTCGACAAAAGAGTAGTACAATTTATTGGTGGAACCAAAGTGTCTCACCTGGATATATTAAGTTTGGATTTTTGATGTTGTTTATTTCTACAAGTTCGTTTATAGTAACATTATATCTTCTAGATATTCCCCATAGTGTATCTCCTTTTTTTACTACATAGTATCTATAATAATTATTAGTATTAGTGTTAGCATTAGTATTACTACTGCTACTGCTATTGCTATTCCCATTATTACTACTGTTATTTCCGCCCACAGTCATGTTGCAAATTCTATTTCTTATTCTTATTTTTTGATTTACATATATCAAGTTTGGATTTTTTATATTATTTAAGCTTACTATTTCGCTTACTGTTGTGTTATATTCTTGTGCTATTTCTGATAATGTATCTCCTCTTTTTACTGTATATATTATACTTCCTGTACATATTTCTTCTTGAGTTGTTGTAGAACTATTTGGAATTTTTAGTGTTTGCCCAATATAAATTAAATTTGGATTTTCTATATTATTTAAACTCACTAATTGATTTACTGTTGTATTGTATTCTTGCGCTATTTCTGATAGGGTATCTCCTCTTTTTACTACATATTGAAATGTTTGATTAGTAGTACTTTCACTAGTTGGTGGTGTTACTTCAGGAATTATGTCAGTGTTATTTAGAAATATTGATGATGTGAATAAATCTCTATCTACATTGCCATTTATTCCATTTATCCTTCCTACATCTGTATATTGTACTCCTATCCAGTTGTTCCAGCTAGTAGCTGTATTTTGTAATCTGTTATAATCTCCATAATATGCAATCCATAATTGATATTTAGATGCTATATTTCTGTTAAATATATCTCTCGCTGTTGATAAATTACTATATACTATTACCTCTTTATTAGTCAGTTGTTGTAATGTAGTTAAAAAAGCTTCTGCAATATTATTTACTTCCGTTCTTCCTACACCTCCAAACACTTCATAATCCATTACTAATTTACAGTCTGGTTCTTTTCCGTGAGATTACTGATGCAAAAAAGGTAGCTTCTTTTTTTGCTTGTTCTACAGTTGTTGCAGTAACATAGTGATAAAATCCAACTTTTAATCCATTTGCTTTTGCATTTTTATAATTTGTTTCAAAATATGCATCTTTTATAGTTGTACCTTGACTAGCTTTGATATATACAACATCAATGCCTGCCGCTTTTACTTTAGCATAATCTATATATCCTTGCCAATTACTAACATCTATTCCATCATACATAGGTTCAGATATAGGAGTTATAGCATAACACATAGTTGAGATTGATATCATTACTGTCATTACTATAAAAAATGATATTTTCTTAATATATTTATTCAATAAAAAAACCTCCATTTCATACAAATATTAATATATTATATGAAACAAAGGCTTTTTTAGTTATTTTTCGACACGATTTTCCGCATCATATTCTAAAACATTTATTGTTACAACATCTGTCTTAGAGAAATCATCATTTTCATCTTCAAATTCAACTATTTTAAATCTTGTTTTGTTTTTTAGTTTCAATTTTACACTCTCTAAATCAACTAATATATTTGTTGACAAATCTTGTCCTGTTGGCAAAGTTTTATTTTTATTATCATAAAATACAATATTTGAAAATGAAATTGCATTGGTATTTTCTTTTAAATTAATCTTTAAAAAATTAATTTTTTCTTCTTTTTTATTTAATGCTTTTTCTATTTCTTTCTCAGGATTTATATTAAAAACATTTATTTTTTTTGCACTTAACTTATTTTCAGATGTTGCAATATATACAGAAATATCCTCAGGAATAATAACCTTCTTAATAGCTTTCTTAATATTTTCTATAACTTTTTCTAATGATAGTTTATATCCTATTTGTTTTGTATTTTTATTTAATTCTAATATACTAAATTTATCCCTTGCTATTTCTCTATGTGTCTTGTTTTTTATTTTAGAAGTTTTAGTTGTATCTTGGACCATACCTCCAAAAATATCAAATTCCTCTTCTGTAATTACTTTTTCTTTTACTTGTTCTTTTTTCATCTCTTTAAGACTTGTTTCTATATCTTTAGGTAAAAATTCATTAGTTTTTATTTTATTTAAAATATCAATCAAGTTTGTTGATGTTAAATATACACTATCTAATTCGTCTTTGCTAAGGACTTTTCTTTGCATTTTATCTATAGTTTTTCCGAACTTTTCTAAATCTTCTTCGTAATCAAACACTTTTACGATTTTTTTAACCACATTAACTTCTTCTTCCTCACCTTCAGGTAATGTAGAAACTTCATCCTTGTTAGTATATTTCCAAAATTCAAATATACTCTTTTTATGACTATCAATTTCACTAATGTATAAAGATGCATTTTCTATTTTCTTTTGCATATTTTTCTTTTTTAGTTTTAAAGCATTTATGTCCATTACTAAATTTTTTAATTCTTTTTCTTTGTCAGAAAGTTCCTTGTATAGTTCAATTAATTCTTCAACTGTATATTTATTCTTTTTCTTATTTTCTTCTTTAAATGACTTTACTTTAAGTATTTTTATTTTTTTGTTTTTATCTTCTTCTGTTTGAATTTCTTTTTCAATTTTTAACTTTTTATTTTTTATTTTGTTATTATTAGATTTCTTGCTATACTTAAAATAATATTTAAACTTTCCAAAAAAGCTCTTTTTGCACTCTAAAAATGTAGTTATTTGTTTTTCCTTAGCTAGATATTCTATATCTAATAAAGCTACTTCTGATTTTAGGTTTTCTAATTTTTTAGAATTTTCTTCTATTAATTTATCTGTTTCTAAAATCTTTTCTTCTCCCATTTTATACTCTTCAGTAAGCCACTTTGGTATATCTGCAAAATTAATTTTTCTAGAGTCAATATAAAATTCAATTTCTCCAGACTTTCCTATATTAGTCTTAAATTCAAAATAACTTGGCAATTCAGTTTGAAGAATAAACATAGCTTTTAGTAATTTATAGAAATTTTTACTTTTCTCTTTAGAATCTAATATTATTCTATACTGACTTTTTATTTTATCATAAACTTTAGTTTCTCCGACAATATATATACTAAGTTCTCCGTCTTTATCATAAACTTCATAAATTAATGGCCAATCTTTTGTAAATAACCACATATAGTTTTCTATATCTTCAAATTCTGACTTTTCTAAATATTTATTACTATACTCAACATTTCTTATTGGAACAAAAACTTTTCCACTTCTTTTACTTTCTAATTTCTTTTTTAATAAAAAGAAAAATGTTGAATAATCAGAATCCTTTGTTGGAACCATCATAAAATATTTGTCCGTGGTCTCAGAATAATATATCTGCCATAAATAATTACCTTCATATTTAACTTTAAAAGGGATCTTTTTGTTTAATTTATTTTGTTCTTCTTTAACTTTTTCCACATCATCTATATTAAATCTTCTTAACATATCTAAAAAAGTAGTAAATTTCAACAAATTTTCTTCATTATCTTTATCTAAATATTCACTTATTGGACTAGCATTTTTGTATTTGGCTTCTATTTCATCTAATCTAGTCATTGGTGTTAATAATATTTCAATATCCTTGATTGGCACATATCTATATTGTTTATATTGCATTTCATCATAAAATTTTGGAATCCTAAATTCTAAAGGTTTAAAATTCATTAATTCTTTTGGGATATTATCTAAATCTAATCCTAAATATTCCAATTTATCTTTTATATCTTTGCTTTTTCCTATTGTACTTTTTGCCAATTTTTTCTCCCCCTTGTCTTTTTCGTTTATATGTTGTCACTTTAATAATGTAACTTTAGATTTTATTTAATAACATCATAAAAACTTTTAAATTCATATCCTTGTTCTCTTAGATATGATATTATTTGTGGCAATGCTTCAGATGTAACTTGCTTTACTGGTGCATCATGCATTAATATGACTACACTATTTTTTCCCTCTGTTGTATTTTTTAATCTTTCTAATTCAAACTCTATTGATAGATTATTAGTTTCTCCATCGCCATTTAAAGCATTCCAATCAACATTTACAACATTATTTTGGTTTAATAGTTCTTTCGCTGCTAATTTAGTATCAGCATACTTTCCTCCAGCTAATCCTCCTGGGAACCTAAACAAATGAGATTCATAATCTTGCTCTCCAATTGCATTTCTCACTGCATTATTACATTTTGTATATTCATCTAAAACACTTTCTGGAGAAGCATATATATTTTCATATACATGGCTATATCCATGATTAGCAATAAAATGCCCCTCATCATACATCCTTTTTACCATAGAAGGCATAGCTTCTACTCTAGAGCCTAACACAAAAAATGTAGCCTTAATATTTTCATTTTTCAAAATATCTAATATTGTTGGTGTAACACTAGAAGGTCCATCATCAAAAGTTAAAAAGGCTCTTTTTGTATCAGAATGATATATATTTTTTATGTTTTCTTTTCCGACATCAGTTAATTTTGGAAGTCTTTCTTGCCTAATTCTCTCTTTTTCCTCTTTTTCCTCTTCTTCTTTTCTTGCTTTTTCTTCCTGTTCTTGTACTATTTGTATAGCTTGTGCTTCATACTGTTTAAAAACTCTATAATTCTTATATATATTGATAATATGTAAAATGATTAAAATCATAAGAAGTACTGCAACTAATGATAATATAACTATTAGTACTTTGATTTTATTTAGTTTTTTACTTGTATCTACTTTATAAATATCTAATTGCTTATTTTCTTGCACCATTTTTAACATCCTTTATGATATATTTTTCGAAACTATTATATACTATTTTTCGACTTTTTAATAGTAGTTTTTATAAAAAATTACTTAATTAATTCTTAATTATTATTATACTTATAAATAATAAATAGGAATACCAATTTTGTAGCTAGTATTCCTATTATTTCATATTACAAATATTTTTAATGTAAATTTCTCAGCCAATTTAAATTTATTTTATCTTTTCATCATATTCTTAATATACTCAACTTCTTCATCTTGTTTCAATCTCATAAAAATTGGATTTCCTTTTTCAATCACTTTAATATCTTCTAGTAAATTATATTCTTTTAAATTTTTCCAATTTTTCATATCTTCATTTTCAATTCCAAGTTGCCTTAAAATATTTTCTGCAGTATCATTTATAAATGGTTTTACTAAAATAGCAATCTTTCTTAAATTCTCGACCAAATGGTACATACAAGATTTTAATTTCTCTGTTTCTTCATTTTTAGCAAGTTCCCATGGCATAGTTTCATCTATATATTTATTTGTTCTAGAAACTAAATTCCAAATCTCTTGAAGAGCATTAGCAATTTCATACTCATCCAACTTATCTTCAAATTTTTGAATTTGTTCTAATGCATATTCTTCTAATTCACGATCAACAGAATTTGGAGTACCTACATAATTTGGTACCACACCTCCAAAGTATTTATTTACCATTGATACAGTTCTATTTAATAAATTACTTAAATCATTACATAAATCAAAATTATATCTCTCAACAAAATTCTCTGGTAAAAATAATCCATCTTGATTTACTGGTAATTCACGTAATAAAAAGTATCTAACTGGATCTAAACCATATCTTTCAATTAATTGTTCTGGATAAATAACATTTCCTTTAGATTTACTCATTTTTCCATCTTTCATCATAAACCAATTATGAACTAAGATAGTTTTAGGTAAAGGTAAATCTAAAGCCATCAAAAATATTGGCCAATATATTAAATGAAATCTTGCAATATCTTTACCTACTATTTGTAAGTCAGCAGGCCAGTATTTTTTAAATAAACTATCATCAGAAGATAAATATCCTAAAGCTGTTAAATAATTTGTTAAAGCATCTACCCATACATATATAACATGTTTTGGATCTTTTAAAACTTTAATCCCCCAATCAAAAGATGTTCTAGACACACATAAATCTTCTAATCCTGGTTTGATAAAATTATTAATCATTTCATTTTTTCTATATGCCGGTTTTATAAAATCTGGATGAGTTCCATAATATTGTATTAATCTATCAGCATATTTTTTCATATTAAAAAAATAAGCTTCTTCTTTCATAAGTTTTACTTCTCTACCACAATCAGGACATTTTCCATCAACTAATTGAGTCTTTGTAAAATATGTTTCACAAGGTACACAATACCATCCTTCATATTCACCTTTATAAATATCACCTTTTTCCATGAACATATCAAATATCTTTTGAGCTATTTTTTCATGTCTTTCTTCAGTTGTCTGTATAAAATCATCATAATCTATCTCCATCTTTTTCCATAACTCTTTTGCAGCAGCAGCCATTTCATCAACATATGCTTTAGGTTCTTTTCCTAAACTTTCTGCTTTTTCTTGAATTTTTTGTCCATGCTCATCAGTTCCAGTTAACATATATGTATCTTCACCTTTAAGTTTATGATATCTTTTCAAACTATCTGCAAGTACCGTTGTATATGCTGTTCCTATATGAAACTTTCCACTTGGATAATATATAGGTGTTGTAACATAAAATTTATCACTCATATCTTTCACTCCTTCGCATTTTGGGACAGGTCCCTTTGAGACATTTTATCCACTTAGGGACATATCTCTTTTTCATAAGTTATATATTATCACATTTTAAATTTATTGTCTACATAAATACATTAAAATATTATTTGTAAAAAAATATGTAACTATATTATTTAATAATTATAGCTACATATCTTCATAATTAATTTTTTATATTACATTTCATCTTTTACTGTATTTATTTTCAAAGCTTTAAATATTTCCACTATAACAACTGGAGCTATTGCCAAGACTACTAATTCTAATATATTCTCTAGTGGCAATATTGGTATACTAAATACTTGTCTTAAAAATGGTACTGCTAAAATTATTATCATTAATAGTGCTGACGCAAGAGTTGCTAAAATTAAATTTCTATTTTTACCTATTCCTGTCTTAAATATTGATTTTTTATTATTTCTTATATTATATACATGTACTAATTCTGAAAATGCTAATGTTACAAAAGCCATTGTTTGCCCAACTTCTATTTTTGTTTCGTCAAGTGTTAAACCATCTATTGGTTCTGTAGTTGTAGCAAGCCCTATCATAAATGCTATTAATGTAAGAATTCCTATCATAATTCCTTGATACACAACTCTCCATGTCATTCCTTTTGTAAATACACCCTCACTTGGTTTATTTGGCTTTCTTTTCATTATGTCTGAATTTGCTGGGTCAAAGGCTAATGCTAATGCAGGTAATGAATCTGTTACAAGATTAATCCATAAAATATGAATTGGTAATAATATTTCTAAATGTGATATATCTGTTATTCCAAACCAATTAGCAAATAGCGGAGTAGATAATGTTGCAATAAATAATACTACTATTTCACCTATATTACTTGATAATAAGAATTGTATTGCTTTCAAAATATTATCATATATTCTTCTTCCTTCTTCTACTGCAGATACTATTGTTGCAAAATTATCATCTGTCAATATTACATCTGCCGCTTCTTTAGCAACATCTGTTCCAACCACTCCCATAGCACATCCTATATCTGATGTTTTAAGAGCTGGACTATCATTTACGCCATCACCTGTCATTGCAACTATCTCACCATTTTTTTGCCATGCTTTTACAATTCTAACTTTATGTTCAGGTGAAACTCTCGCATATACAGAATAATGTCTAACATTTTTTTCTAAGTCTTCATCAGACATTTTTTCTAGTTCATGTCCTGTTATAGCCTCATCTTCATTTTCTAATATTCCTAATTTCTTAGCTATTGCTGTTGCAGTAATTTTATGATCTCCTGTTATCATTACAGTCTTAATTCCTGCTGTTTTACATTTTTCCACTGCTTTTTTTGCTTCTTCTCTTGGTGGATCTATCATTCCAACCATACCTATAAATGTTAAATTTTCTTCTAATGTTTCTATGTCTTTATCTTCAGGTTTATGGTCTAGTTCTTTATATCCACACACTAATACTCTTAATGCTTCTTTTGCCATATCTTCATTATGTTTTTTTATAACAGGAATATAGTTCTCTAAATTATTTTTTATATCTCCATTTTCTAAATATGAATTACATCTATTTAATAATTCATCTACTCCACCTTTAGTAAATACTATATATTTTCCATTTATCTCATTCACTGTTGTCATTAATTTTCTATCCGAATCAAAAGGAATTTCTTGTAATCTTGGCATTTTTTCATATACTGATTTATCAAATTTTAACTTAAAAGCCATATCTACTAAAGCTGTTTCTGTTGGGTCTCCTGTAAGAGTTCCATCATTAGCAATTTTAGTATCATTACATAGCATATTTGCATAAACTAATTTATTAACATCTTCATCGACATTTACATTTTCTAAGTCTTCTGTTTTAGAATTTATAAAGATTTTTTCTACTGTCATTTTATTTTGAGTTAATGTTCCTGTTTTATCAGAACAAATTACAGTTGCACTTCCTAATGTTTCTACTGCTGGTAATTTCTTTACAATTGCATTTTTCTTTACCATCTTTTGAACACCAATTGCTAAAACAATTGTAGATACCGCAACTAATCCTTCTGGTATTGCTGCAACTGCTAATGATACAGCTGTCATAAACATATCTATTACTGCTTTTCCTTGTAGTAGACCAACTGCAAAAATCACTATACAAATTACTATTGCTGCTATTCCTAATGTTTTTCCTAACTTGTTTAGCTTATTTTGAAGAGGTGTTGTTTGGTCTTCTGCTTGATTAATCATTCCTGCAATTTTTCCAACTTCTGTTGTCATTCCCGTTTCTACAACTATACCTTTTCCTCTACCATAAGTAACTAAACTAGAAGAAAATAGCATATTTAATCTATCACCTAGTCCTGTTTCTATATCATCTATCTTTTCAGTATTTTTTTCTACTGGAACTGACTCTCCTGTTAATGAAGATTCCTGTGATTTTAAATTCACTGCTTCTATTATTCTTAAGTCTGCTGGAATATAATCTCCTGTATCTAATACTACAATATCTCCTGGTACTAAGTCTTTTGCAGGAACTACTTCTAATTTTCCATTTCTTATAACTTTAGATGCATGTGCTGTTAACTTTTGTAATGCTTCTAATGATTTTTCAGCTTTAGATTCTTGAGTAACACCAATTATAGCATTAAGTAATACTACCAATAAAATTATAACAGTGTCTGTTACCCCCTCACCTTCTGCTACTCCAACTATTCCAGATACAATAGCAGCAATTATTAGAATAATGATTGAAAAATCTTTGAATTGATCTAAAAATTTCTGCAATAAAGATTTCTTTTTCTTTGCTTCCAGTTCATTAAGTCCATATTTCTCTCTTCTTTTCTCAATCTCTTCATTTGATAATCCTTTATCAGAAGTCGTATTTAATTCTTCTTCAACTTCTTCAATAGTCTTATTAAACCAACTTTTGTTTTCCAATTTTTCCAACTCCTTTGTTTCTTTTTCATATTATTTCCAATTTTTTAAAATATATAAATATTAAAGCAAAAAGACTTCTAAAAGGAAAATGTTGTTTCCTTTTAAAAGTCTTGCTTACTAAAACTTAGCTTACTAACCAGGATAAAATCTCCGCGACTGTTGATTAGTAATTTATAGCTACTCCCTTTTAATATATATTTTAAATTTGGTGACCCGTACGGGAATCGAACCCATGATTCCACCTTGAGAGGGTGGCGTCTTAGCCGCTTGACCAACGGGCCTTAAATAACTTACTCGTTATTTATATCATTTTTTCAACGTTTAGTCAAGCGATTTAACCTATTTTTACCTTATTTAAAATTTCTTTTAATCTTTTATTGTTTTTAGTAAGATATAGATATCCTATCAAGGCTTCAAACGCTGTAGAATACATATATTCTTGCACATTTGAATTTTTAGGCAAATGATGATTCTCGGTATTTCTTCCTCTTCTTACTATATCTTTTTCTTCTTCAGTAAGTTCCTCATAAATATTTTGTAAGATCTCTGCTTGTGCTTTAGCTTTTACATATTTTATTGATTCTATATGTAATTTATGTGGTTTTAAATTTGTCTTATTTATTAATTCAGTCCTTATGTATAATTCATATACGCAGTCTCCAATATATGCCCATGTAAGTGGAGATAATAAATTAACATCATTTTCGTCTCTTGTAATGCTTATAAACTCATCCATTCCTATTTGCACCTTTCCAATGTTATTCTTCCAATTTTTCCATTTTTAAATTCATCTAAGATAATTCTTGCAGTTTTTTCTTCATCTATCTGTCCACCAGAAATTATTGCTCCCCTTTTTCTTCCTATTTCTAGCATTATTTCATATATATTTTCATTTTCGGGTCTATCCATTTGCAATATTTCTTGTATAAAGCTATCTTCTATTTTATATCTCTCACAAAGTTTTTTTCTATAATTTTCTATTAAAAACTTCACTAATTGATATGCAATTTCAGTCCTTTGCAAGATATCTTCTTTTATGCTTCCAGTAAATGCTAAATTAAGGGCTACTTCTTCACTTTCAAATTTTGGCCATAACACCCCTGGTGTATCTAATAATTCTATTTTGTCATTTATTCTTATCCATTGTTTTTGTTTAGTTACACCTGGTTTATTTCCAACTCCTGCAGTACTTCTTTTTGAAATACGATTAATAAAAGAAGATTTTCCTACATTTGGTATTCCGTAAAATCATTGCTCTAATTTTTCTTCCTATTCTTCCTTTATTTGCTTGAATATTTAATGTTTCTTCCATAATCTCTTCAATTTTCTTAATACAATTTTCTATTCCTTTACCTGTATTAGAATCTGTTAAAACTGCTGGAATTCCTTTGTTTTCAAAGCATTCTACCCATTTTCTGTTTTCCATTTCATCTGCCAAATCACATTTATTTAATACTATTAATTTCTTTTTTCCTTTTGTAATGTTCATAATATCTGGATTTTGACTAGCATTTGGTATTCTTGCGTCTAATAAAATTATTGCTATATCTATGAATTTTACATCTTCTGTTATTTGTCTTCTGGTTTTAGCCATATGACCTGGGTACCAGTTAATAACGACTTTTGAAAAACTTTCTTGCTTTTTATTATTCATATTTTTTTCCATAAAAAATCATTCCTTCTTTAATTTATACCAATATAAATTACATTTTAATCAACATTTTTTCAAACAACATTATATCACATTATTCCTTATTTATAAAGTCTAGTGACTCAAAATATTTATATTCGCATTTAAATATAATTTTAATATTACTATTATTATCTATTACAATATCTTCTATTAGTTCATTTATCAACTTTTTATCAAGTTTTTCTGTATTTTTTAATGACTTTATTTTCTCAATCCATTCCATATTATTTTCTGCATCACTATTTTTTTTATTTGATCTATCTTTTAATTCTTTTTGAATTTTTTTAATTGTGTAATTTCATTACTATACTCATTTTTTACTAAAAGATATTTTAATAGTTAAAAAATTATGATTAATCATTTACAAAAAATAAATAAGAGTTCCTAAAAGGAACTCTTTGGACAGTTTACTTTATTAAATTTTTAGTTGCAAGTTTGTTTTCATACATTGATGCATCTGCATGTTTGATGCATAAATCCACATCAATCTCATAGTCACTGTAATTAGTACCTATTGCAATACTTATAGGATATTCAGAAAACTTTAATTTCACTTCTTTACTACTGTTAACAATGTTCTCTTTTAAGTCATTTAATTGCTGTTTTGTAATATTTACTACAATAATTACAAACTCATCTCCTCCGAATCTGTATGCATATACATTATAAGCAATAAACTTTTTTATTACATTTGCTAATGTTTTTATGCTTTCATCTCCCGCTTTGTGACCAAATTCATCATTAATTTTCTTAAGATTGTTCATATCTAAGAAAATAACTCCGATTGAATCACAGGAATTAAAATAGTCTATTTGGGAATAATAGCTTCTCTTATTATGAATTCCTGTCATTGCATCGATAAAAGCTTTCTCTTGATTCTCATTTACTAACATTTCCATTTTCCGAAGAACCGCTTTGTCAATCAGATAAGTACAAATAATTGCAATCACTTCTACTACTATAAGAATCTCTGCAGTTTGAGCGAAACTATTATTTCTGGCCATATTATATATAGCTAAAACAATCATGCATCCTATTTCGATTCCTAAAATTTTGATTCTTTCTCGCATTGTAGTATTCCTCCTGTCATTACATTAATAAAACTGTCTATAAAGGTAACATATTAATTATAACATTTTAAGTGGTTTATGTCAATTTTTCGTTGCTTCTGATGTAATTAAATTCCATCTGTTAATTATAATTTTCATTATTACGACTTTTTATATTATCGTTTCACTAACATCATATATATTACTTCTCATTAATTCTTTCATATTTTACTTATTAGCAATTTTATGAGATATCTTACCAGCATCTTTTAAAACATCTAAATCATCAGCTAATAAAAATTTATCAATTCTAGTAAACCAATCTTCCATTGTCATAGTTTTATGTCTTTTAGCTCTTTTTTTGCTATAAGTACATCTGTTTCTAAAATTTTACCATTGGGAGAATGTTTCCAAGATGTAAGTCCCATATGTTCATTTTTTGAATCCGCTTTATTATATATAATTCTGCTACAATTAGATGCGAAACTGCATAATACATTTTATTTTGTACTTTTTTAAAAAATTAAATATTTGCCTTTCAAAAATTAGAGATTCAGCACTACTACTTCTATTCATTAAATCCTTAGGCAATATATTTCATCTCTTTTTTCTTTTTTATTAACTATTTTTTATCATAAGTCGTTATTACCTATCATTTTAGTAATTGGTTATTAGAAATTAACTAAAAAATGCAAATAGTAATTATCAAGAATTCCTTGTAAAATAAATATTTGTAAAAGTTTTATCATAATGCGTTATTTCCCAGTTAATATTTGTTTTATTTTCATTCATAAAATCACTTCCTTTTAACATTTATTTTTAAAATTATCTTTCTTCATTTTTAAGTCGTTTTTATATATCTTCATTTAAATTAATTTCATATTTTATTGGACATATGTTCCCTATAGGCTCAAGATTATATGTCTTTACATTTTTTTATTATCAACGTATGTTTTTTCGACGGTGTTATTTTCATCAGGCTCACCACTGTTTAATATATTATTAATATGGTTTGTTATCGTACTTCTTCCTACATAGAATAATTCTGCTATTAAATTTTGATTACGCCATAGCTTATTATTTATTAACATTACGCTAAGCTTAACATCGTTGTTTGAAACGCAATATAAAAAAATCATGATTGGTTATTTGTAAGCTTTTATCATGCAGATGTATTCCACTTTCTGATTTTTTATTTAAAATAAATTTACAATTCTATCTTTATCAATTAACCTTTTAATAATTTGTATTTCTACATAAATGATATGGTTTAACTATATTTTTTACATTTTTAGAATAGATAAATAAAAAATCATTAATGTCTATTGGCATTACATTATCTAATTTCTTTTTAATATATTCTATTACCACTATTTGACTTGCTCTAATTTCCACTTCATATTTTGAAGCAACTTCAATTTTGATTTTATTATCAACCAAGTCAGATAATTCTTTACTATATTCAATTATTCCTAAAGTTCTTAAAGTTTGTGGTATTTTATAGTCAGCACAACCAATCAAATTTGAATAATCTACTTTTTTATTTTCTAATTTTTCTCTAATATGCAAAATATCAGATGTTAATAATTGAGCTAATTTATAAAAATAAATTGTCGTTCCATCATAAATTCTCTCATCTTTAAATGATTCAAAATTAATAACAATTATGTTAAATAGCTCAAACGTCAGTTGTAGCATTGTAAATATATTTATAAAAATTTCCATTCATTTTTTCATTAACTACTTTTCGAATATTAAGAATTGTATTGTATCTTTTTTCTAATAAAGGTATTTATACATTCCCCTTCAACATCTTTTTAAATTCATCAAAAGTCAAATTTATTAAATCCTTGGAACTATTTTTTTACATATTTTACCATATCATATAAAAGTGCATCTGAACCATCTTTAACTCCTCTTTCTGTTTTAATAGCCATTTGGTTCTCCCCAAAACGAATAATCTATAGCTTCAAATATTAGTAAGAAATTAATTATCTCTTCTACATTTAAATCTAATAAATTATAAGGATTATACAATAGCCAATTTTTCAAATCATCACATTTAACATTTTTTATAAAATCATTTAATTTATCATAATTTATTTTTACATGTTGACTATTTCTCATTACATATTCTGTACTTGATTTTATTTTACCAAACATTTTGTCACAACCTTTTCAACGTTTTATAGTAGTTATCTATTTGAGTATCTACCCCAGTTGATATTTGTTCTATTATGGCTCATTTTTCCATATTTCTATATTAACATAAATCTTGAATTTTATCAATACAAATGTATGTCTTAAGCTTATAGTTTATAAAATTAAAAGATAGAATTTACTTCTATCTTTTAATTTCTAATTATTTACTTGTTTTATTTTATTAATTACATAGTTCTATAATTATTCTTGTCTGCTCTATCATCAAACTCTCTATCAAATTCGTCATTTTTATAAAACCAATCAGTCTTCTTATCTACTGGATTAGCTTTTCTACCTTTATCTACTAATAAATCAATAAGTACAGCTACTGCTAAAATTACACCTACTAATGAAACTACTATGTCTGTATATTGTCCTATATCAAGTATTGAATTTGATGTTACTCCTATTATTGTACTTATTCTACTTATTATATTTGTTCCAAAGTATAGGCCATAAGATAAAGCGTAAATTAATCCTCCAATTAGTTTTCTTTTTGCAACCAAAATAATACAAACTAATACAACAAATAATAAAATAATTTCAAGTTGACTATTTAATGGTGTTATTCCACCAAAATCAAGATTTAGTTGAGCCATTAAAGCAACTATTACTCTAAATACCCAAAACATAGCCATAAATAATACTACCAACCATGTTGAAAAGTTTTTCATTTGTAATTCCTCCCCTTATATCTTACAATATTTATTACATAAAATAAAAAAGATATACTTAAAATATTTATTAATTTAAGTATACCAATTTTAAAATAATTTTACAAGTAATTATTTAATTTTAATCATATTAATCAACAAAATCGAAGTCATCTTTAAATTTTTCTTTGAATATTTCAAATACTTTATTTAAAACTGTTTCATCTTCAATGCTTACATATGATTCTTCATCAGAATTTTCATCATCAGAATCTTCTACTTTAAGTATTACTACTTCTCCTTCTTCTTCTTCACCTTCTGCTGTTACTGGTAATAATACAACATATTCTTCGTTATCTAATTCTACTAAATCTAAAAATTCAAATTTTACTTCATTTCCTTCTTCATCGTTTAAAATTACGATATTATCTAATTCTTCTCCTTCATAATTTTCGTTCATATTTTTTCTCCTTTCAATAATTTATAAATTATATATTCAATTCATAAATATAATAACTTATTTTGAATTATTTTGCAATGAATTTTTCAATTTATTTAAATAAGTTTCTAAAATGTATACTGCAGATATTGTATCTACAATACCTCTTTTTTTATGCTTATTTACATCTAAGAAATTCATTGTTTTGTGTGCTTCAACAGTTGTAAGTCTTTCATCAATCGTATCTATCTTTTTATCATTATATTTACATTTTAATTTATGGACAAATTTTTGTGTTACTTCTGCCCTTTGAGAAATAGATCCATTCATATTATATGGCATTCCTACTATAATCGTATCTACATCATATTTTGCAAATATTTCGTCTAATCTTTTTAGTACAATTTTATCAGATCCATTTCTTTCTATTGTTTCTAGTCCTTGTGCCGTAATATTTAATGGATCTGTTATTGCTATTCCAACTCTTGATTCACCATAATCTATTCCTAATATTCTCATTTTACTCTTCTTCTATTCCTATATAATTTTTTACCATTTTTTCTAATAATTCGTCTCTTTCTATAGTTCTAATTTTATTTCTTGCGTCTTTATGGCTTGTTATGTATGTTGGATCTCCTGATAATATATATCCAACTATTTGATTTATAGGGTTATATCCTTTCTCTACTAAAGCTTCATAAACCTCTTTTAAAACATCTTTACACTTAACATTTTCATCTCTTTCAACTTGAAAATGCATTGTTTTATCAAATTCCATATTTCATTCCTCCTTACTTTATCTATATATTTGTTATATCACTTTCATTTTTTTCAGCAGTATCTAAATATTCTTCTTCTTTTTTTAGTACTTCTTCTAATCCTGTACCTTTATAATATGATGATATAACAAAATTTAACTTAGGACTTACAACTTTTGTTTCTTCTATTTTTCCTTCTTTTGATTTCACTTCTAAGTTCATATCTCTCATCTCATCTTCTGTCAAGTAGATTTTCATGCCTTCTATTTTATCTTTTATTTCATTTAAGAAATCTGCAACTCCATCTACTTCTACACCTGAAAATGCAATTACAAATTTTGGTCCCATATATCTTACAAAAACATATTCATCAGAAATATTTTCTTTTACAACTTTACTTATTTGTGTTATTACTTTATTTCCTAATTCTCTACAACCTTCTTTGTTTATTTGTTGTATATTTATAATTTTGAACATACAAATTGTTGACATTGTATATTGATCTATAATTTTCTTTCCTTCTCCATATAGATATTCTTCTGAATATAATCCTGTAAATAAGTCTTTTCTTACTATTGTTTCTAAAGTCTTTTGATGAACTACTGTTTTTAAAACTGACACTATATTTTCTTTGATAACTTCTAATACTGTAGTATCTACATTATCAAAATCATGTGCAGTTCCACTTTCTATTATCCAATAACCAATATATACATTATCTATGTATAAAGGGAAAAATATAGCTGATTTAGCTCTTCCAAATTCCATTTTCTGATATGGTAATTTTTCATTATCATTGTTTACTGTGACATATTTTGGTGTAGCTGTTTCTATACTATCTTTAAACATATCAACTTCATGTAAAGACTTCAATGCATCCCAATGTTTTGAATCAACATTTGAAGCTTTTATTTTGTATTCAGCCCCATCAAAAACTACTATTGTTGAATATTTTATTTCATATCTTTCAATTAAAATGTCATTTATCTTTTTTATTTTTTCCTCAACAGTAGAGGTCTCACCTATAGCGTTCATAAAATCTTGAACTACATATAGGTTAGTTATTTTTTGGTTCATATTTCTGAATTTTTGTATTTTTTTATGTATTGTTACATTATATACAATTAGCCCTAATACTATTAAAACTAATATTGCAACTACTGCTATTATCACTTAAATTTCCCCCTTCTGTTTATTGGTTAAAATTTTTCTTCATCTGATCTAATGTATTGTTTATTGTAGGTGTAAAACTGTTCTTTTCTATAGATGGTGGTCTATATGAATTATTTTTACCTCCTCCGACTGTAGCTATTGGTTTATAAACCATATTAGCTAATTCTTTTAAAGCTTGCAAGAAATATTTTGAATATCCTTTTAAAGAAATTTCACATTCAATAATTCCTTCTAGATATTTAATATATGTTTCTTCTTCAAACGGAATTGAGACATATTTTATTAGTGTTCTATCAAACAATTCTGTCATAAAAGACATTGATGGGTCATTATAAAACGCCATTCCTCCAATTATTGCTTTATCATTTACTCCTCTTATTTTCACTACTTTATTTAATATAATTCTTAATTTTTTCTCATCTAAAACATTTTTTGCTTTTAGCTCTCTTAAAAAAGCAGTAAGAGGTTGTATTGTAAGAACATCTAAACTTTGAACTAAATATGTTTCTTGTGATTCTTTAAAATATCCTATTGGTGTATCAAAATCACAATCAATTAATATTAATGTATGTTTTGTTAACAATGTCTCTAATATTTTACCCACATTATATATTATTTCTGTTTCTTCTGGTAAAGATGTATATACTGTTAAATTCTTATTTACTGATATTCCCTCTGCTATTCCATTTACAAGCCCTTGCATACTTCTTTCAGCAATATTTCTTAAATCTTCTTCGTTTTTTGTATAAATATAATATGAATTTCTATTCTTTGTAGTGTCTAATATTGCAACATCTACTCCTGATGAAGATATTTGTTCAGCTAAATTATTGACAATAAAAGACGTACCATTTTTACTTGTTCCAACAAATGTAACAATCTTTTTATCTGGAGTTAATAATCTTTCTAAATCAACTGTTTCCTCATAGTTGCTTTCAACTGTAACTCTAGGTGAATAAGTTGTTTCATTTTGATAGTTATTTTCAAAAGTATTTTGTGATGGTATATATGAATTTTGTGATATACTATTATATTCATTAAATGTTTCTGTACTTTCTGGTTCTTCTAATCCTGGTAGTACTGATGATTCTTCTGTATTTAAATTATCCACTTCTTCAAAACCAGGTAAAAAATTATTATCACTATCTACTGAAACATTTTCATTAATAACTTCATCTTCAAATCCTGGTAATGTTACTGTTTCTTCATCTTCTTGAATTTCAGGAAGTTTTGCTGCTTCCTCTTCAATAACTTCTGGTAGTGGATTCTTACGAGGTCTTCCTCTTCTTCTTTTTACTTGAGTATTTTCTGTAGCTACTGGTATAGGATTTTTACGAGGTCTTCCTCTTCCTCTTTTTACCGGTGTTTGAACCACTTCTTCTACTATTTCTTCTTTTTGTTCTGGAATAATTCTTTTTTCTTGTATGCTTTCAAGTTCTTTACTTTCTTCTGTTTCGATTTGTTCTTCTTCTGGTTTTTGTCTTGCCAATTTTCTTGTTCCTTTCATATTAACAGATGACGGAATAACAACTGGTTTTGACATTATTCTTTCTCTATTTTTAGGAGTTAATAAAGTTTCACTTGTTCCTTCTTCTTTGTTTTCCTTAACCCTTAAAGTATTTGAAACAGAATTATTAAATGACATTATTTGTTGATACTTTGGAGATTTTTCTTCTAATACAGCTCTTACATTTAATGGCAAAAATTTACTTATTATACGTAACTGTGTATCGTTATATTGTGCTGCTATATTATTAAAACTATCTATATATCTATCTTCATTTTTCCCTAGTCTTTTATAATGTGCTAAAATGTTTTGTATCTCCATTTCACTAACATCATTTTCATTTTCAGCTTGATAGTTTACATCTTCAGAATCAATCTTATAATAGATTTTAGCTTCTTTCTTTGAACGAGGTCTATTTATCAATTTGCAAACCTCGTCAATACTTCTATCACTACCAATTACAGCATTATATATTCCTATTCCAAATAATTTAACTAAAATCTCCTCTGATTTTGTTCTTCTATCAGAGCAGATTAATATAATTGGTATATCATTACCTCTAGAATTTGATGCTTCATCACTTATACTATCTAATTTTTCAAATATAAATTTGTCAATTTGATCATATTGAGTATTAGTAAAAGCTTCTAAATCCTCACTAATTACTATTCTATCATAACTTTTATCTTTTTGTATTTCTTTTAATATTGCATTAAAGTAATATACGTTTTTATAAGAAATAATTTGTTTATATTCTTTTTGATATTTTTTTACTACTGATTCTGATATCTCTTCATTACTTACAGCAAATAAGACTTTCATTTGTTACCCCCTTCCAAATTTTACAAACACAGCAAATGCTAATGGTAAGATTTGGCATATTATTAATATAGTTACAAAGGTTACTATTAATCCCATACCTTTTTCCAAAGTATCCAATTTTCTGATACCTATAATATATTGATGTATTGCTCCTATTGCAATTCCTAAGAAACATAATGGAATACTATATATTCTAACCAAATTTAAAATATATGCAACCAACCCATAGATGTCAGATCCATATTTTTCTTGATAGTCTGCTAAAGAATTTAATACATCTGATTTTATTTGAACAAGTTGACTTTCTGTCATCTCATCTATTGCTGCTTCTTTTGCATAAACTGTACTAAAACACAAAAATGTCCCTAATACTATCAATAATACTGTAACAATTATTGCTATTTTTTTCATCATTTTTTGCCCCTTTCTAATTTCTTTCTAATGGCATTTTCTCTAATAATTTCTATACTTTAATATCATACAATAAATCATAAAAAATATCAAGGAATTTTTACAATTTATTGTATAAATATTTCATATGTGTATATACTGCATTTGCCCAGTTTTTATCTGTTGCATATTTATTATTAACTCCTGTTAATGTTGCCCCATTATAATATGAACCTGTAGCAGTTTCTCCACCATATATGCTAGTTCCTTTAGGATTCAAATAATATTTAACAAATACCCTTGCTAATAAGTCTATACTTTCTGAATAATCTGTAAAAGTGTATGCTCCATTATATGGATTTGAATCATATGCACCATATCCAAATAAATTGTATTTTTCTTGTGCGATTTTTGAAGTTCCCCAGTTGCTTTCATGTATTCCAACCGCTGCAACAAATATACCATTTATATTATATTGTTTTTCTATGTAATAAAAATACTCTGCATTTTGACTAAAAATATTATTTTTATCCTTACTATCTGTTAATACTTTTTTAAATTGTTCTAAACTAAGTCCACTTGGTTTATTTAACTTCATATCAAAACTTAGTGTTGATAAAAGTTCTTGTCTCCCTTTGCTTTCACCAGAAGATGTAGTTCCAGTATTTTCTTCATATTTTTCATTAGGATTTAAGTTTGTAGTAGCTTCTTTTTTTACATATCCAGTAATATCATTAGATGTGATTTTATACCAATCCCCACTAATTCCTGCTATTTTCATCTCATTATTTTGATTTAAAGTCGCTACTTTAGTTGAAGATTCATTTGGTTCTAACATTACTGATAATCTATCTGATGTAACATATATTGTATCTCCTACTTTGGCAGTATAATTATTTTTATAATTACCTGTTCCAACACTTACAATTTTGTTAATTGCAGCTTTTGTTATTTTACTTGAAACTTGTTCTTCTGATATTACTTCATTGTTTTCATTATATGTCTTTTTAATAACAACTTCTTGTTTCCCTTCTCTTCCTTCTTGCACAACTTGAATAGTACCTTTAGGTAATTGTGGATTATTGTT
Organism: uncultured Clostridium sp.; assembly: GCA_945949485.1. Classification (GTDB taxonomy): domain Bacteria; phylum Bacillota; class Clostridia; order TANB77; family CAG-508; genus CAG-269. Next base: position 21,983 of record CAMFER010000004.1, read on the forward strand.
ATATTTTGTTATATATTCTAGTTCTACCTCTTGTGCTGAATATTCTTCCTTTCCAGCTAAATTTTCTTCTATTATTTTATCAAGATTTACTTCTTCAGCTTGGCTTATATTTACCTCTTCATTATTCTCTGGAATAGAATCAGTAGCATAAACATTATTTTTTCCAAAATATAAGTTATAAAATATTGCTATGTATAATACAATAGTAATAAATGCAAAAAAAGTAATTATATTTTTTATATTCAATTTAATATGCTTTCTTTTTTTATCTTTTGATTTCATTTCATCACCTAACACAATTTTACCTTTTTCATCATTTTTTGTCAATTTTAATTTTTGGAAATTAAAAACCTGAAGGTTTCCCTTAAATCTCTTGATTTTATTTTATTTTTGTAATATTATATAGACATTCACAAAGGAGGAATTTATGAAGAAAAAAGAGCATTTTGATAAAAAGAAAATAATATTAACAATTATTACTTTAATATTGTTTTTAATTGTTATCTTTCTTGGTTATTTAGTACTAAATAAGTATGTATTAAAAAATAATTTTGAAAATTCTATACTTCCTTTTGCTAATAAAAACGAAAACACAATTTTCACAATTGATAAAATAGTATTGTTTAGTGGTGCTGATAGTAAGACAAAAAACATAGCAAGTTCTAACTATACTATAGAAAACTTATATCAATACACTGATATCGCTTTATTTGTATCTAGCAATACCACAGAAAAAAATCTAGAAAATACTTTTAAAAGAGTTTGGATTGATAATATAAAATTTAATACTACTCCCTCTTTGGGAGATGCAAAACTATATTTTAAAAGTATAAATGATTTCTCAAAAAGCACTTTTGATGAAAATAACATCATACAAGACTCTCTAGAATTTAATGTGGTTTCAGATAATGAAACAGATTTGTCAGAACCAAATTTATACAATAACTTAGCAAATCCAATTACATTAACATATGTTAATCAAAACATAAAATCTGATTATACAATTACAGATACATCTAGCCCTATCACTTATGATGGTTCACTTCTAAAAAAATGTAATGTTTCATTAGATTCTATAAATTCTAATATTTCTTTTGATGTTAATGTAATTAATAATTTAGATCAAGAATTTAAATGTACTGCTTTTATTGACATTCCATTAACAGATGATAATAATAAAACTATATATGACGGCAACATTAATATTAAGAAAGATACTAATTTTATCTTTTACAGATATAAATAAAAATAAAATATTTTAAATAATAGGAGGATTAAAATGAAAAAAAATATTCCAATAGCAGAGCAATTAAAGAAAAAATATCATAAAACAGAGGAGGTTACAAATTTTAAACAAATGCTATATCGTTCAGGTGATATATATCGTGCCAGAACTGCTTTCAAATTAAAAGATAAAGATGGTAACATTATTTCAATAACATATGGTGATTTTAAAAATGATGTTGTAAATCTTGGTACAACTTTAATTAAAAAAGGATATTTAAATAAACGTATTGCTGTAATAGGAAAAAACAGCTATAAATGGTGTGTATCATATTTAGCAGCAAGTATTGTAGGAATTGTTGTTCCTATAGATAAAGAACTTCATACTGATGATGTTATTAATTTTATGAATGTATCACAATGTGTAGCAGTCCTAGGAGATGATAAAAATCTATCTTCTGTTCTAGATAATATTCAAAAAGTCGAAAATCCTGATACATTATTTATATCTTTTGATTCAAAAGATAATAAAAATTCCTTTGACAATCTTTTAAGTGAAGGTAAGAAAATATATGAAGCTGGCTTTACAGATTTTGATAAAATAGAAGTAGATCCTGATGAATTAAGAATTTTATTATTTACTTCTGGAACTACTGGTAATGCAAAAGGTGTTTGCTTATCACAAAGAAATATATGTTCAAATATTTTATCAACATATGGAATTGTAAAAGTTAAAAGAAGTGATTTATTCTTCTCAGTTTTACCATTACATCATACTTATGAATGTACATTAGGCTTTTTATTACCTATTTATAGTGGTGCAAGTATCGCTCATTGCGAAGGTTTAAGATATATTGCTAAGAATATGGCTGAATTTCATCCTTCTGTTATTTTATGCGTTCCTCTTTTACTTGAGAAATTGCATAAAAACATTATTAAAAGTATGAATAAGTCTTTACCAGCAAAATATGTAAAATCAGATGGAAATCCTTATCATGATTTACCTTTAATATTAAAGAAAATTGTTAGAACAAAAGTAAAAAATACTTTAGGTGGTAGATTAAGAGTATTTATAGTAGGTGCTGCTGCTGTTAATCCAAATATCGCAGCTGATTTTAGAAGTCTTAAATTAAATACTTTACAAGGTTATGGTTTAACTGAATGTAGCCCATTAGTTGCTGGAAATACAGATTTCTTCCAAAGAGATGATTCTGCTGGACTTCCAATACCTAATGTTGAATATAAGATTGAAAATCCTAATGACGAAGGTGTTGGAGAAATAATTGTTAAAGGTCCTAATGTAATGTTAGGATATTATGAAGATGATGCTAGAACGAAAGAAACTATAGTAGATGGTTGGTTCCATACTGGCGATTTAGGAAGAATTGATGAAAATGGTTACCTATATATTACTGGTAGATGTAAAAGCGTTATTGTAACTAAAAATGGTAAAAATATCTATCCAGAAGAAGTTGAAGCTCATTTGAATGATAATCCATTAATTGCAGAATCTTTAGTTTCTGGAATTCAAAAAGAAAATGATGATGAAACATATGTAAATGCCCAAATATATCCAAATATTGGAGCAATAACAGAATACTTAAAAGGTTCTGTTCCAACTAAAGAGGAAGTTTGGAAAATTGTTTCAGATGCTGTTGCAAATGTAAATAAAAATTTACCTAATTACAAACATATTAAAAGTTTTATTATACGAGATAAAGAATTTGAAAAAACAACAACTCAAAAAGTAAAACGTTATGGAGATAATATGAAAACAAAATAGAAGCCTAAAAAGCTTCTATTTTTTATTGACTTAATATTAAAATAAAAAATAAAAAGTGTTATAAAACACTTTTATTGGTGCCTCGAAGTGGAATCGAACCACTGACACAGGGATTTTCAGTCCCTTGCTCTACCAACTGAGCTATCGAGGCAATTATGCCTATATAAAAAAATGGCGACCCGGAACGGGCTCGAACCGTCGACCTCTAGCGTGACAGGCTAGCGTTCTAACCAACTGAACTACCGGGCCAAATAAAACATGGTGGTCGCTATAGGGCTCGAACCTATGACCCCCTGCTTGTAAGGCAGATGCTCTCCCAGCTGAGCTAAGCGACCGTATGTCCTTTCGACGAGATTTATTATACTAATTTTCTACAGACTTGTCAATAGTTTTTTTTATTTTTTTCACTTTTTTTATTTTTTATTTTATTTTTTCTCTCTAAAAGGCTATTTCACAAGTGAAACAGCCTTTTAGTTTTTTATTAATTTTGCAATAAAAAATCCTTCTTGACTTTTAGTTGGTAAAATTTTTATTGCTTTTTGGATATTTTTATCCAAGTTATCACTATAAATCGGTAACTTGTCTTTTATATCAAATTCTATGTCTAATAACTTTACACCTAAATTTTCTATTGCCCAATTTAGTATTTCTTCATTTTCTTCTTTATTTAAAGTACAAGTTGAATATACCATGATTCCATTATCTTTTAATGCTTCATAAGCACTTTTAAATAGTTTCTTTTGAACTTTCACTAAATCTTTTACTGTTCTTTCAGACCAATTTCTATAAGTTTTAGCTTCACTACCTATGAATCTTCCTTCTCCACTACATGGTGCATCTAATAAAACTTTATCAAACTTTTTAGGATATAATTTACCGTATTCTTTCTCCTCTACCATTTACTACTTCTATTATTTTTGCACCTTGTTTTTCTACATTATATTCTAATCTTTCACATCTTAATTTATCTAACTCATTCGCTAAAATGTATCCTTGATTCTTCATGAGAGCTGCCATTTGAGTAGTTTTTCCTCCGTGGTGCAGCTGTTAAATCTAATACATTTTCATTTGTTTTTGGAGATAATACAATAGCTGGAATCATACTTGGTAAGCTTTGCATATATATTTCTCCATTTTCATATATATCTAATTTTTGTATATCTTTCTCATTTGCATCTTTTAATTCTAAAGCATTTTCATTCCAATTAACTCTATTAAACTTTATATTATTTTCTTTTAAATTATTCATAACTTCATTTATTGTTGTTTTTAATGTATTTGCTCTAAGAGTTGTACTTCTATTTACACAAAAACCTTTTAAGATTTTATCAACTGTAAGTGGTGTGTATAATTCATATAAATTAGATACAAATTTTTCTGGTAATTTTTCTTTTACTTGTGTTACTGATAACATATATATTTCTCCTTCTATATCCTTGAAGACATTAAATTAGATGAACTGTATCTTTTTAATCCTTTATAAAATATTAAAAATGCTAAAGATACAACTAATACTGTAAAACATATTATACATATAAATTTTAATATGTCAAATTTCAGTATTATATCTAATGGTAAATATATTGATAATCCCATAGGGACAACTGTATATAATATAATTTTTGTGATACCTTTAAAAATACTACCTGGATATGTTGAAACATTTATACACATATTTATATACGCATCTGCTAATATATCACCTTTAACAATCCAAAAAGATAAACTACCCATTATAGTTGATAAACTTGCTAATATAATTCCTCCCGTAATTATGAAAATAGTAAATAATATGAAACTTTGAATACTAATTCCATAAACCACTAAACATATATATGCATATATTATATCTCCTATTGCTGATATTCTAATATTTGAAGTAATTGCACTTAATAAAACATTCTTTGGTTGTATTAAAAAAGTATCTAACTTTCCTTCTATAATTAATTCTGGCATTTCAAATGCTTTATTAAAAAATACATGTGATATCCCAAATACTCCAGAAGCTAATCCCCATAACAACACTATTTGTCTTAAAGTATATCCTCCAACATCATCTTTTATAGAAAATAATACTATCCATTGTAGAATAAAACTTGCGTTATTTAATAACATAACTAAAATACTTGTTAAAAAAGTTGTTTTATTCACCATTTGTCTCATTATATTGTACTTTACAGATAAAAGCATTATTTTAATTTCATTTTTAACCTCCACTAACATTTAATTTCTTCACCCCTTTTGTGTATAGTATTCCTACTATTGCTATTAAAATTATTAAATATATTATCTGTGCAATAAAGATATTTATAAACATTCCTAAACTAAAATCTATTACTAATTTAGTTGGGCCATATGTTATTACATAAACTGGTGTACAACTAATTATTGGTTGTAAAAAGGCTGGAAACATTTCTATTGGAAATATTGTTCCTACTACTAATATTAATTTATCATATATCCACTGAAAAGGACTTGAATCTTCTATCCAAAATGACAAGACACTCAATCCAACTCTTATTATAGCATTTATTAAAGTTCCTAAAAATACTGTAATAGCTATAAAAGGAATGTTTACAACATTAAAATTTGGAATAGGTCCTATAAAAAGTATTCCTATTGCTATTCCTATTATTAAAAATAGTATAAACTTTATTGTTATTTCAGATAAATATCTCACAATTATATAAATTATATAATTATATGGTTTATTGATGTTATAAGCTATATTTCCTGTTTTTATATCTTGAGAAATATCATTAATTAAAATTTTGTTTCTTGTTCCAAACCATAATATTTCAGCAAATAATACATACCATAACATTTTGTCTATTGAATATCCATTTATTACATTAGAATTGTCTGAATATACATATTGCCATAAATTCAAAAATATGTACATCATAACAAAAAAATTAATAAAACCTAACACTAAGCTTCCTATATAATTTAAATTTTCAATTAATGTAGATTTATAAATATGTAAATATTTTCTCATACTAATCTCCCCTATATATTTCCGTAATTATCTCTTCTAATGGTACACTTGAAATAGAAATATCCATAATATTATCTAAATCAATACTTTTCAAAACATTATTAATAGATTTTTTATTACAATCTAATTCTATTTTCATTCTGTCATTCTTATTTTTCAAAATTTTAAATCCATCTTTTTCTTCAAGATTTAATTTATTCTTACTTTTTATTTCGATTATTTTCCTGTTTAAATAATGATATTTTAAGTTATCCATTTTGTCATCTATTATTATTTTTCCATTATTTATTATGATAACTCTTTTGCATAATTTTTCTATATCTCCTATATCATGACTTGTTAAAAATATAGTTGTATTAAATTCTTTATTCATCTTTTTTATTAGTTTTCTTATATCTTCTTTTACAACTGGGTCAAGTCCTATTGTTGGCTCATCTAGAAAAATAATTTCTGGCTTATGAATAAGAGATGCAACTATTTCACATCTTATTCTTTGTCCTAATGATAAATTTCTAACTGGAGTATTTATAAAATCTGTTAGTTTAAATACTTTTTCCAAATCTTCTATTCTTTTTTCTATTTCTTTATCATTCAAATCATATATAGCACCAAAGAATTTAAAATTATCAAAAGGAGTAAGATGTGTCCATAATTGTTCTTTTTGTCCAAATACTGTACCTATTTTATATGATAATTTTTTCCTATCTTTTGCAGGATTTAACCCTAAAACATTAATACTTCCTTCTGTATTTTGCAATATACCTGTTAACATTTTTATTGTTGTAGACTTTCCGTGCACCATTTGGCCCTATAAACGCAAGTATCTCTCCCTTTTCTACTGAAAAGCTTATATTGTCAACAGCTTTTATTTCTTTATACTTAGGTTTTATAATGTTTTTTAAACTTCCTTTTATTCCTTTTTCTTTTTCTTTTACTTTGAATACTTTAGATAGACCTATAACTTCTAAATCTTTCATTTTTATCCCCTCCTATAAAGTGACAAAAAAGGCCTTACAAAAAAATCTTTTTAAGACTCCTTTGTAAGACCTTTACATCTTAACTAAAAGTGTGAGTAATTAATTTATTTTAATTACCTTTTACTGCTCAAAGCATTATTGCTTCTTAAGTAAACTCTTAAATCTATTCTATTTTAACATATATGTTTAATTTTTGTCAAATATTCCTAATTTTTCATTTTCATAGCCAAATCACATTGATATATGATATGACCTATATTTCCATCTCCTGCAAATTTATCTATGTCAAAAAAATTTTCTTTTTCTTTATCCATCCAGTATAATTCATTTACTTCTTCAATTAGCTCTATATCTTTATCTATTTTACCGGCAAAAAACTTCTAATTCCATATCTGAAATTTTATATTGAAAATTCATAACATGAATTAACTTAATATCTTGTCTGCTTATACCTGTTTCTTCGTAAAGTTCTCTATATGCCGCTTCTAATTCATTTTCGTTTTCTTCAACTTTCCCACCTACCATATTATATTTATCTTTATATGGCTCTTTGGTACGTTTACACATCAATATTTTATTTTCATCTTTATCATATACTAAGATTACATTTAATTTTTTCATCTTTAACCTCTTTTATTTAATCTTTAAATCGAAAATGCTCTTTGCATCTTATTTATGCTCCATAATTAATTGACTTTCAACTATTGTTTTTCATTAATTACTTTTTTTAGTTCATTAAGTGATTTATTTATATACTTTCTATTTATTCCGATTATAGGTATATTTAAATCTTTTATCTTCTCATATAACTTTTCCATAAATAAGCCCATCCTTTTTTCCATTCCTTTGTTGGTATATATATAATTAACGCAACAAGATGGAGACTGTTCTATACCTAATATAGCAATAGCCTCATAATCAGAAATTAATAGTTGTTTTACTTGTTTTGAAACTTTAGTTGCTAATTTTTCACAATGTTCGTTAAATTCTTTTGTATTGTATTTTCCTATTCCTTTAGGTTCTCTAATCAAACTATCACCAAATTCAGTTTCTGCACATGGCATTTGAATAGTGTTTATATCATTATCTAATAAAAGTTGCATAAATGGTTTTATAGAGCTCTTCCATTCATACTTAACTATTCCTTGAGCTTGATAACTTTGAGCCATTAAACAAAAAGGAACAAATATAAATTTCTTACTTCTATTATCCATTATAAATATTCACCTTCAAATTTTATATTTTCATATCTTTCTATTATATTTTTAATTTTAGGAAATAACTCTTTATTATATACATTAAAACATCATTTACAATTTCTTCATTACTAGCATTTTTTAGAATTGGCATTCCTACTAAACATTGCATCTCAGTCATCTTTGGAACAAATCCATGTGCTAATATTTCATTTTTACAGTATAATCATTTATCTCATCTAATAGTGGATAATTAATTTCTATTTCATATTGCTTAAATAGCTTTTTAAATTCTCCTATCATCTCATCCTGCTCAATTGCAAATAACTGATTTCTTCTAGCTCCATCAACCACTAAGTTTATCTTATTTTGTTTGCAAATAATTATTGCTAAAATATACATCGCTAAGCGACAAGATAAACAATTAAACTGAGAAATAGTAACTTTTCCAAAATTATCTTTTATGTAATCTATATCATAGTTATAAAATGAACAAATTAATTCTCTCAATATTGCATCTGTCTTTTTTACTCCTAAAATTTTAACTTTTTCTACGCCATATTTCTTTTGTATTCTTTTAGCACCTATCAACACATTTTCACTTTTTAAATCATATTCATTATCAAAAGTTACCAAATTAACCTTATATCCTTTATCTAGCATTAATAATGTAGATAAAAATGAATCTTTCCCACCAGAAAATAGTATTAATACTTCTTTCATTATATAACACACTTCCATTCTGACTAATAATATATTTTTTATTATTTATTAAATAGTTGTCGATAAAATTTAACGAAGCTTTAATAAGCTTACACATTCAATATGTTTACTAAAAGGAAACATATCCACTGGTTTTATCATTGTAATCTTATATTTGTCCTCTAATTTAGATAAATCTCTTACTAAAGTAGCTGGATTACAACTTATATATACTAACTTCTTAGGTAATATTTTCAAAAGGTTCTCTATACTTTTATTATCTAAACCTTTTCTTGGTGGATCTACCATAACGACATCTGGTATAATATGTTCTTTATTAATCAATCTGTCTAATACAATTTCTACATCCCCTGCTATAAATTCTGTATTATCAACATTATTTATTCTAGCATTTTCATTAGCATCTTTTATTGCTTCTTCTACTATTTCAATACCATAAACTTTTTTAGCATATTTTGACATAAATAATGTAATTGTTCCAATTCCGCAATATAAATCAAAAACTGTATCTTCTTTATCTATTTTTGCCGCTTCTACTCCAATGTTATATAATTTTTCTGCTTGTACTGGATTTACTTGATAAAATGAGTGTGGTGAAATCTTGAAAATAAAATCCCCCAATTTATCTTTTATATATCCATCTCCATATATATTAACATTTTCTTTTCCCATAATAACATTTGTGTTTTCTCTGTTTATATTTTTTACAATGGTCTTTACTTCTGGAAACTTTTCTTTAACTTTTGAAACTAGTTCTTTCTCTTTTGCTATGCTTTCTCCATTTATGACTAGTATAAGCATTATTTCATTTGTTTTTAAACTGATCTTTGTAACAATATGTCTAACTAGACCTTTTTGACTTTCTTCATTATATATACTTATATTATTTTCAGAAATAAAATCTAATACAAATTTGGCTAATTCTTCTGCTTTTTTATTTTGAATCAAACATTCTTTTATTGGTATTATTTCATGAGTTCTTTTTGCAAATACTCCAATTACTGGCTTTCCTTCTTTATCAACGCCAACTGGATATTGTGCTTTATTTCTATAATTATATGGATTTTCCATTCCTTCAGTTTCTTCTACTTTTACTTTCTCTTTTAAAGTTTTATTAACTAAGCTTTGCACTGCATTTTGTTTCATTTTCAAAGTTTCTTTATATTCCACATGTCTTAAATCACATCCACCACATCTTTTATATGTCAAACAATCTTCTTCTACTCTATATTCAGATTTTTCTAAAATCTCTAAAACTTTTCCAAAAGCATGTGACTTTAAAACTTTAACTATTAAAACTCTTACTTTTTCTCCTTTTATGCTATTTGGTACAAAAATAGTAAAACCATCTATTTTTGCTATTCCTTCTCCTTCAAATCCATTGTCTATTATCTCAACTATATATTCTTTATTTTTTTCTACAGGCATTATTCTCCCTCTTTTACTTAAATTTAAACTATATATACTATACCATAAAAGCATTTTAAAATAAAGCTCTAATATAAAAAAGCGGAATAAATTCCGCCCTTTAAGAGCCTGATTAAGTTTAGGCTCTTTTATTAACTTTAGCGTTAAACAGAAAAAATCAACCATTTTAATGATTGATTTTTTCTGTTTGTTCCATTTCTATTATTTTAGCTATTATAAACATTGAATCTACTTTTTCTAAAACTTTTTTACTATATTACCTTTATTTTCATATTTTCTAAAATTTATTTTGTACAAATTAATTCATATGTAGTTGAACACATTTGTCCTATAATTGTACAAAATGGTGTTGGTATAAATGAGATACTCGTTCTTATTATATAAGCAATTATCATATTTAATGTCATCTTAAATGATGAATCTTCTAATTGTAAAAAACAAATCTTTATTTCTATAAATGGTCCCAACATAAAATTTAATATATGTAAAGAAATAAATGTAATTGCTATCATATATTTTTCTCCATATTCAAAAGAATTGCTAAATCCAAACAAATACATTATGAAAAACATATGACTTATACTAAATGATACAGAATTATATTTAAAACAATTTTTAATATTAAGCTTAAAATCAATTTCTTCTATATTCTTTACCCACAATATAATATCCATGACAAATATTACAATTCCAGTTATTAATGCTGTAATCAATTGATTTTTTGTAATAATTGCTGTACTTATTAAAACTATAAAATTAATACTATTAAATATTATAGAAATTTTATTTGCTTTTTTGTTTTCTCCTTTGTAATACAATTTTGTTATTATAAATTGTATTATGGTATGACAAAGAATTTGAAATATAGAATATATACAAAATGTTTTATATATTGTATTGTTCATATTCATCAAGTTTATATATTTGTTACTATTAAAAATTATAACACTAAATATTAACATGCTTAATATAGTTCCATAAAATATTCCATTGTCTGCAGCATTTTTGTTTTCATCCCTATAAATACTAATATTAGCCCCTACTCCAAATATTGCTACAATCATTCCCATTAAACATTGTAAAGGATATGTTACAGAAAATACATTAATCAAATGACTATCTAGTATAATTCCTAACGAAAACCACGATACAGTTGGAACTATTGCCGTTATTAATATGTCAAAGCTTACTCTAATAATCTTCTCATTTCTATTCCCATTCTTTTCTTATTATATTTTTTATTTATATATTTCTTATCTATTATAACTTTTTATTTGAGATATTGACATATTTATACCATAAAAGTAGTATTTTCTCAACTTTTTTCAACAAAAATTTAACTTCTTTCAAATATTGTGCTTATATATTGTTTTGCTTTAGCATAATTTAACATAAATTATCTATCGCAAGATTAGCTAAGTTGTAATCCCTCCATTATATAGTGGATTACAGATTTTCAAGTGAAAATTATCTAACAAAATATTTTATAAATTATTATATTTGTACTTATTAAAAAATATAAAATAAATTTAAAATATCTCATTAATTTTAGTACAGTTAATTAAATCCTTCTCCACTCTATTTTTTTGATATACTAACAAGAATTAGATTTATGTAAAATCATAATTTTTTTCATCATCTCTTGATTTGAATGATTTTAGTATTGTTTTTAGGCACACAAAAAATCAACCAGATTTTATTTTCTGATTGATTTTGTGTATCTATCTATTCAATTTAGTTCGAACAGAAACATCATTGGTGCGGATGAAGGGACTCGAACCCCCACGCCGTTGGCACTGGTTCCTAAGACCAGCGCGTCTACCAGTTCCGCCACATCCGCATATTTGATTAACAATACATATATTACCACAAACTAATAACATTTGTCAAGCAATTTTTACATATTAAAATATAATATTAGTCCTCCTACTATAGCAATAATAAATCCTAATATTTTAAGGCCACTTGACGCATCATTTTGATCTCCAAACCCAAAAAACTCTTTAGTCAATAATCGTGCATCATATATCATAATTACTCCTAAAATCATTATTAAACCTGCTATTAATTTTAGTATTACTTGAAACATATTCATCAACATCCTTTTTATTTCTACATAAAAATAATACTATGTTATGTAAAAAAAGTCAATAGAAAAGCAGTTTAAAACTACTTTTCTATATCTCTATTCTATTTAAAAATTTATCTTTTATAAGTCTTTTTAATAACATATTTTCTGGTTTTTCTAACTTTGAGTCCTTTGATAAAATTTTTATTGCCGCTTCTTGTGCTAATTTTAAAGTATCAATATCTTCAAATAAATTCGCTATTTTAAATTCAGGAAGTCCGGTGTTGCATTGTTCCAAAGAAATCTCCTGAACCTCTTAATTCCAAATCTTTTTCTGATATTATAAATCCATCATTTGTATCACACATAACTTTCATTCTTTTTCTAACAACTTCGCCTTTACCTTCATATTTCAAAATACAATATGATTTATATTCTCCTCTGCCTACTCTTCCTCTTAATTGGTGTAATTGAGCAAGTCCAAACCTTTCAGCATTTTCAATAACCATTATATTACTATTTGGAACATCTACTCCAACCTCTATAACTGTTGTTGAAATTAAAATATCAATTTTTCCCTTTTTAAAGCTTTCCATTATTTTATCTTTTTCTTTTTGTTTTAATTTACCATGTATGTATTCAACATTAAACTCTGGAAATATTTCCTTTTTATATGTTTCATATAACTTTTCAACAGACTTCAAATCTAGTTCTTCATTTTCCTCTACTAAAGGACATACTATATATGCTTGTCTACCTTCTTTTATTTGTTTTCGTATAAATTCATTTACCCTGTCTGTCATGTCCTTTCCTACTGCAAATGTATCTATCTTTTTTCTATTAGGTGGTAATTCGTCTATAATTGATATATCTAAATCTCCATAAAGTATCAATGCAAGTGTTCTTGGAATTGGTGTTGCTGTCATTACTAATACATCTGGATTTTTACCTTTTTCTGCAAATTTGCTTCTTTGCTTTACACCAAATCTATGTTGCTCATCAGTTACAACTAATCCCAAATTTTTAAATTTCACATTATCTTCTAATAAAGCATGTGTACCAATTAATATATCAATTTCCCCATTTTCTAATCTATTTAATATTTCTTCTTTTTTCTTTTTAGTTATCCCTGAAATTAATAATTCACATTTAATATCTAAACTGTTTAGAATATTTTTAAAATTCTCTAAATGTTGTGCTGCAAGAATTGCAGTAGGAGCCATTACAGCTGCCTGATATCCAGATTTCACTGCTTTATATGCAGCACACATTGCAACAACAGTTTTACCAGAACCAACATCACCTTGTAATAGTCTATTCATTGGCTTAGTATCTTCCATATCTTTTTCTATTTCTTCTAAAACTCTTCTTTGTGCATTTGTTAAACTAAATGGTAATGTGTTTATAACATCTGAAATATATACATCTTTATTAAATGATATTCCATTTCTTTCATCCATATAGTTGTTTTTTAATTCTAATAATGCTAATTGAACTGATAATAATTCTTCAAATACTAATCTGTTTCTTGCAATATTAAAATCTTTAAATTCTTCTGGGAAATGAATATCTTTTGTTGCTTTGTTTATTCCAATTAACTTATATTCATCTAATATATATTTTGGTAATGTTTCTTCTAAATTGCCATATACTTCTTCTATTCCATTTTCTATTATCTTTCTTAATGTATTTTGAGAAAGACTATATGTAAGTGGATATATAGGTATTATTCTTCCAGTATTTGATTTTTTACTTGGATCATCAAAAACTGGTGACATTATTTCTACTTTTCCAAATTTTTTATTTATCTTTCCATAAAACCTATATTTCTCTCCTTTTTCAAATTTAGTCTTTAGATAGCTTTGATTAAACCATGTAACTGTTGCTGTTAATGTTCCATCATTTATTAATAACTTTTGCATTGTTTTTCCTTTTAGTCTTACATCTGTTAATCTTCCTAATGTAACAGCTTCAATTAAAGCTTCTTCTCCATCCTGACAATCATATAGAGTTTTTGGTTTGCTTCTATCTTCATAAGTTCTTGGATAATATGATATTAAATCCTCTAAAGTAAAAATCCCTATTTTATTTAAAAGTTTTACTCTATTTGGTCCAACACCTTTTATATATTTTACATCTTTTTTTAGATCAATCATATTTTCTCTCGTATAATCAATTATATAGAAATATTAATCTATTTAATTGATTAATCCCTTTCTTTTAAATTTTTGATATATTATACTTAGCGATGTATAATATACATAATACACTGTGGATTTGTTTCTATATTTTTACAGCCATTTTATGGACTGGTTCAAGGAGACCCAAACCACAGATTTCTATTTTAATTGTTAATTAGTTAGTTAACACGTTAGTATTTGCTAATGATGTTTTATTATATTACGAGATTACATAAATAGCAATCCTTGTGGCAAACTTATCAGTGTATAAAAAACTAATTTTAGGAGGTGATATATTTTGATATATTACGTTGGAATCGATATATCTAAATATAAACACGATTTCTGCATTATCTCAAATGCAGGTGAATTAATTGTAGAAAATTCTTCTTTTCAGAATAATAAAATAGGATTTCAATGCCTACTGGAACATTTGAAACCCTATAATAAATCTGATAGCCGTATTGCTTTTGAAGCAACTGGACACTATTTTTTGAATTTGGAACTGTTTCTTACTAATAATGGTTATACTTACACCAAAACTAATCCACTTATAATACACCAGTTTTTAAAAGCTCGTAGCTTACGTAGGACTAAGACTGATAAAGCTGATAGTATAACTATAGCTAAATACTTAATGTCTGTCCCTTACCAACCAAATTCAGATTTATTATACACCATTTTTACTTTAAAGTCACTATGTAGAGCAAGAGAAAGTTTAATTAAAGAAAGAAGTAAGTTTGCAGTTTTATTAACCAACGAGTTGGACAAGTCTTTTCCTGAATCAAAGCCTTTCTTCAACAATATGATTTCAAGCACTTTATTATACATTTTAGAAAAATATACAAACACAAAACATATTGCTGCAATGAAAGATTATGATTCTATTCGTAAAGTTTCTCATGGCAAATTCACTTATGCTAAATTTGCTAAGTTAAAAGAACTTGCTAAAAATTCAGTAGGCTTTCATAATGAAAACACTGATTTACTTATTTCTACATATGTCTCAATCTACAATGATTTTAATAATAAAATTGATCCAATAGAAAAACAAATTTCTACAATTATCAAAGTACTTAATCATAGAACGCTTATCATTCCAGGAATCGGAGAAATATCTGCTGCAACTATTTTATCTGAATATGGAGATATTAAAAATTTTTCTAGTACAAATAAAATGTTAGCTTTTGCTGGTTTAGACCCTAGTATAAACCAATCTGGCACATTAGAATCTAATGGCAAAATGGTTAAACACGGTTCTGATCATCTTAGATATGCTATTATGAACTCATCAATGACTATCTTAAGATTTTCTCCTGAATTTTATGATTATTACCTTAAGAAACGTTCTGAAGGTAAATGTCATCGTGTTACATTATCTCATGTTTGTAAAAAACTTATTAGAGTAATTTACACACTTGAGAAAAATGATATTGATTTTAATCCGTCTTTATTGAAATGATATTTATAAGTAAAACATTACTCAGACCTTGTTTTTAAAAATTTATAACGTAAGGTCTTTTTGGCATGGGATAATTTCCAATTATAATTTTTTTATAAAAAGGGCTTGACTTTTAATAGTTAGTCTCCTTAGAGTTTCTGATTATTTAATCTTATATTTTTACTAGTTTAAATTCTATTCCATCAGCACTAACTAATTTAAAATTAATCCCGAAATATTCTCCTTCTACAGCTTCTTTTATTGATGTGCTATGTAGATGTCCATAATAGCATCTTTTAATATTATATTTTTGCATTAATCTTATAAAATCTGTAGGTTCATTTTCTGTAATATTGTGTTTAATTATAGGTGGATAATGCATAAATGCAATTACTTCTTTTTCGTCACCATATTTTTCTATTCCATCTTTTATTGATAATTCTAATCTAATTTTTTCTCTATCTAAGATTTTTTTATCTTCTTTTTCCTCACTTTGACTCCATCCTCTTGTTCCAACTATTATTTTGTTTTCATATTCATAAGCATTGTTATATATAAAATCTATATTTTGAAATTCTTTTTCTTCCAAATAATCTCTCATCTTTTTTAAAGTCGACCACCAATAATCATGATTTCCTTTTAGTAAAAGTTTTTTACCTGGCAATTTATTTATGTATGAAAAATCTAAATATGTATTTTCCAAATACATTGACCATGAAAAATCACCTGGTATTACTACCAAGTCATTTTCTTTAACTTTCTCTATCCAATCTTTTTTTATTTTATCTTCATATCCTTCCCAATTTTCTCCAAATACGCTCATTGGTTTATCATCATTAAAAGATAAATGAAGATCTCCTATTGTAAATATTGCCATTTACTTTTCTCCTTTTTGATTATTGTTCTGATGGATTTTGTATTTCTTCTCTTTGTTTCTTTATTTCATCAGTTAATTTTTTTCCACAAAAATTACATCTATTAGTATCTTTTGCACATGTATCACATATATCTTCTCTCATAGATGAATCGTAGAATGTTTCTCCACATATTTTGCAAACATGTTCTGCTATATCCATAGTTGACATATGAAGAATAGATTCACAATTATCATTCCCAAAATATTTCTTAGCTCTTGATTCTTTATTATTCAAATTAATATATGCTGTATATCCTATTATTCCTACTAATGCAATTATTAGAATTGTTATAACTACTATAAATAATTTATTTTTACCTTTTTTAACTTCTTTTACATTTTCTTTTGTTTCTTTTTTATTAATATTTTCTTCTTTCATTCCTAATACTTCCTTAATTAATTTTTAAATTTGGTATAGCATTTAATTCTAAGCCATCTCTTTTTCCTGAAATATAGTTATAATATCCAGCTGATGCAATCATTGCAGCATTATCTGTACATAATTTCATATCTGGCATATATACTTTTATTCCTTTTTCCTCTAATTTTAAGAACTCTTTTCTAATATAACTATTAGCAGAAACCCCTCCTGCAAGTGCTATTGTTTTTATTCCCGTCTTTTCTATTGCTTTTTCTATATTTTCTAATAAAGTTTCTGTTACATTTTTTTCAAAACTTGCACATAAATCTGCTTTGTTTATATTAGGATTTTTATGATGTAAATTAATAACTGCTGTCTTTATTCCACTAAAACTAAAATCTAGTGTATCTCCTTCAAAATGAGTTTTAGGTAAATCAATATTTGCTTGTCCTTCTTTTGCTAATTTATCAACTTTAGGTCCTCCTGGATAACCGAAGACCTACCACTCTTGCTACTTTATCAAAAGCTTCTCCTATTGCATCATCTCTTGTCTTTCCTAACATCTCAAATTCATTATATGTTTTAACATGAATAATTCCGTGTATTTCCTCCGTGAAGTCATTACACATAAAAATGGCGGTTTTAATTCTTTATATGTTATATAGTTCGCTGCAATATGACCCTCTATATGATTCACTCCAACTAATGGTCTATTTATTGCATAAGCTAAAGCTTTTGCATATGACACTCCTACTAATAGAGCTCCTACTAGACCGTGGTCCATATGTCACTGTTATTGCATCAATATCTTTAAATTCGATATTTGCTTCTTCTAAAGCTTTTTTTGTTACTCTTGAAATTGCTTCTATATGATTTCTAGACGCTATCTCTGGTACTACTCCACCATATTTTTCATGTATTGGTATTTGTGTATCTATTATATTAGAAAGAACCTCTCTACCGTTCTTTACAACTGATACAGAGGTTTCATCGCAGCTTGATTCAATTCCTAATGTTATTATATCTTTTTCCACTTTTTATTCTCCAATTCTTAAATATATATATATTAAATTCCAAATATCATTTTTCCTAAACTTAATATTCCTGATGTTATCCAAGATATCGCAGGTGATATTATTGTTCCTGCTAATCCTGATATCCATAGAATAATAAATATAATATAAAATATTTGTTCATTATTTATAAACCATTGCTTTGCTTTATATGGTAAAAATGGCATTATTATTTTAGAACCATCTAATGGTGGTAATGGTATTAAGTTAAATACTCCTAGTCCTATATTTGTTGCTATTGTAGAACTTATCATAATCATAATAACTCCACCATATGTTGAATCTAAAAACTCTGAACCTGCATATTTATATAATGCATAATATATTAGTGTAAATACAAATGCAAGGACAATATTCATTAAAGGTCCTGCAAGAGATACTATTGCTTCTCCTTTTTCCATAGAAATTTTTCTAGTATAATTTCCGTGGATTTACATGTACTGGTTTTCCCCATCCAAATCCTGCAAAAACTAGCATTAAAGTTCCTATTGGATCTAAATGTGCAAAAGGGTTTAAGCTCAATCTTCCTTCATTTTTTGCAGTATTATCTCCTAACTTATATGCTGCTAACCCATGTGCAAATTCATGAAAGGTAATTGCAACTAAAACTCCTGGTATGCTTGCAAGTAATATGAAAAGCAACCCTGGGTTTGTTAAGTATTGTGCTAATGATGCAAATACCAATATTGCAATCACTATATATAATATTTTTTTATCAAATGAAAAATTAAACATAACTACTCCTTTGTATCCACCTTTTATTTCTAACTATCAAAATTAATTAATCTATAATTCATCTGTTTTAAATGATACATATCCCTCATATAAATAACTATTATCTATACCTTTCATATACACTTCTCTGTCATTAACCTTATCTGTTAAACTTTGTTTTAATAATTCTTTAATCTCTATGTCTTTTATAGGGCTACGCTCCATTGCAAGTAAATAATCAGTCTTATCTACTTTATTCCAATCAACCACTAAATTTAATTCTTTTTTTAAAATCAAATCAAGCCATATTCTTGTACTTCTTCCATTTCCTTCTCTAAATGGATGTGCTATATTCATTTCAACATATTTTTCTATTATTTCTTCATATGTTGATTGAGGCATTTTTTCAATATTTTTAATTGCTTATTCTAGATAAGTAAGAGGTGTAAATCTAAAATTGCCTTTTGCTATATTTACATTTCTTAAAACTCCTGCAAATTCATAAATATCTTTATATAAATATTTGTGTATTTTTTTCAAAGTTTCAAATGTTCCAGTTTCTAATTTCTCTAAATATCCACTTTCAAACATCTCTTTAGCACATTTTTTACTAATTCTGCTTGATTAGTAATATTTAACTTGTTTTCTAAAGCCATCTTTGCCTCCTAGTAAATAGCTTAACTCTTGTTTGTTGATTGAATTGCTAATTTAAAACTACTATAAAATTATATTAATTTTTAATTTAAAGGCTTCATCGTAGGGAATAATAACACATCTCTGATTGATGCTGAATCAGTTAAAAGCATTATTAATCTATCTAATCCTATTCCCATTCCTCCTGTTGGTGGTAATCCAATTTCTAGCGCATTAACAAAATCTTCATCCATTCCTCCAGCTTCTTCATCACCTTTCTCTTTAGCTTCTACTTGTTTTAAGAATCTTTGATATTGGTCAATTGGGTCATTTAATTCTGAATATGCATTTCCATATTCTCTTCCACCTATAAATAACTCAAATCTTTCAACTAATCTTGGATCTTCTTTCTTTCTCTTTGTAAGAGGTGAAACTTCTACTGGGTAATCTAATATAAATGTTGGTTGTATTAATGTTTCTTCAACAAATGTTTCAAAGAATTCATTAATTATATGTCCTCTTGTATTCTTTATCTCTTCATATTCTACACCTTTTTCTTTAGCTATAGCTTGAGCTTCTTCATCTGTATTAATTGTATTAAAATCAACTCCTGTTATTTCTTTAATAGCATCTATCATTGTGATTTTCTTCCATCCTGGAGCTAAATCAATTTCTTGTCCTTGATAATTTATAGTTGTTTTTCCTAAAGTATTTTTTGCAACTGTTGAAATTAATTTTTCGGCTGTATCCATCATATCATTATAGTCTTGATAGGCTGCATAAAATTCCATATTTGTAAATTCAGGATTGTGTTTAATGTCCATTCCTTCATTTCTAAAATTCTTACCTATTTCAAATACTTTATCAAATCCACCAACTATTAATCTTTTTAAATTTAATTCTGGTGCTATTCTTAAATACATTTGTAAATCTAAAGTATTATGGTGTGTTATAAATGGTCTTGCTGCATCTCCTGTTGCTACTGTTGTAAGCATTGGTGTTTCAACTTCCATATATCCTAATTCATCCATAAATCTTCTTATTTCTTTTAATATTTTACTTCTTAAAATAAATGTCTCTTTAACTTCAGGATTTACAATTAAATCTGTATATCTTTGACGATATCTTAAATCAGGATCTTTTAGTCCATGGAATTTTTCTGGTAATGGTCTTAATGATTTAGAAAGTAATGTTACTTCTTTAGCATGTACAGAAATTTCTTCTGTTCTTGTTTTAAATACAAAACCAGTTATTCCAATTATATCTCCTATATCAAATGTTTTAAATGCTTTATAACTTTCTTCACCTAAATCATTTATACTTACATAACTTTGTATCTTTTCATCACAATCTTGAATAGTACAAAAAGAAGCTTTTCCCATTATTCTCTTTGCTATAATTCTTCCAGCTACAGTTACATCTTTTTGTTCGAATTGTTCATAATTTGCTTTTATTTCTCCAGCAGTATTAGTTCTATCAAATTTAGTTATTTGATATGGGTCTTTTCCTTGTTCTTGTAATTCTTTTAACTTATCTCTTCTTATTTGCATTAAATGATTGATATCTTGTTCTTCAACTTGATTATTATTTTGATTATTATTATTTTCTTGCATATTATCTCCTCTTTCTATATTTCTCTTAATTTACATTGTATATTATACCCCAAAACCAGCTAAAAGTAAAGAAAAACTAAACTTTTTTTATAAATTAAAGATGGATAAATAATGTCGGTTCTTTCTTAGCCATTTTTTACAAAATATCAGATATATTTTAACTTAATATATCTCTATTTCTTTATATATTATAAAGAAAAAAATGGATAAACAAGATCGTTTCTTTTTTATCCATTTTTGTTTTTGTCCCATGTTTTTTCTTTGTTCTATTTTCTTTTTCCATTATCTCCTATTGTTTTATCTATCTATTCAAATCAAGAAGTTTTTTACAAAACTTTTCTTGGTTTGATTTTCTACACGTTATTTACATAACGTGTATTTTTTTCTAATTTTAAACAAAATTTGAGTATGTAAAAAATTTTGTGTAAACTGAAAAATACCTTTTATGATATAATATAAAATATATCAAAGTAGGTATTTTTTCTATGCAAGAAAAAGAAAAAAACATAGCTGAAGAAGAAGCAATGAACAAGTTGGT
The DNA here is from genome assembly GCA_945949485.1 of uncultured Clostridium sp. Taxonomy (GTDB): domain Bacteria; phylum Bacillota; class Clostridia; order TANB77; family CAG-508; genus CAG-269. The sequence goes on from CAMFER010000004.1 coordinate 43,849, forward strand.
TAAAGAAATACTAAAGAATGGAGATGTAAAGATAGTTTTTGATGTAGAAAGTAAATTAAAGCAATCTTTTGGAAAAATTATACAAAGTATGTTAGAAGCTGAAATGGAAGAACAATTAGGACATAAAAAATACGAATATACAGTAGAAAATGAAGCAAATTACAGAAATGGTACATCAAAGAAAAAGGTAAAAAGTAATTTAAGAGAAATAGAATTAGAAATACCTAGAGATAGAAAAGGAGAATTTGAACCAGTAATAGTTCCAAAACATAGTAGAGATATATCAAACATTGAACAACAAATAATTAATCTATTTGCAATGGGAAATTCAACAAGAGAGATAAGCAATTTCATAGAAGATATGTATGGTTTTACAGTATCAGCAGAAATGGTAATCAATATAACAGATAAAATAATACCAGAAATGGATGAATGGAAAACAAGAAGATTAGAAGAAATATATCCATTTGTATACATAGATGCAATTCATTTTAATGTAAAAGAAAATGGAGTAATCGGAAAAAAGCAGCGTATATAGCAATGGGAATAAGTAAAGAGGGGATTAAAGAAGTTTTAGGAATATATATAGGAGAAAATGAAAGCTCAAAATTTTGGATGACAGTATTTAACAATTTTAAAAATAGAGGATTAAAAGATATAATAGTATTATCAAGTGATGGGCTAACAGGAATAAAAGAAGCTATACAAATAGCATTTCCAGATACAGAACATCAAACCTGTATAGTTTATTTAACGAGAAATACGTTAAAATATGTATCACATAAGGATAAATATGCATTCGCACAAGATTTAAAGACAATATATACAGCATCAGACGAAGAAATAGGAAAGAAAATAATGTATGAAGTAGCTGAAAAGTGGAAAGTTAAATATCCAACAGCAATGGATAGATGGGAAGAAAATTGGGGAATAATAAGTCCATTTTACAAATTTAGTCAAAAGATAAGGAAAATGGTATATACAACAAATACAATAGAAAGTCTAAATAGCTAATATAGAAGATTAAACAAAGCAAGAAATGTATATCCTTCTAAAGAATCACTTATGAAAGTATTGTATTTATCAACCAAAAAAGTAGCAAAAAACTGGACATCTAGAGTTCCTAACTGGGGAGAAACATTAAGAGAACTAGAAATAATGTATGAAGGAAGAATATAAAAAGCAAAAACTGTAAAAAACAATTTTTGCTCTATAAAATGATCTATAAATTTCATAAAAGGTAAAATCGATTTACACAAAAAATTTTACACTCTCCACCTCTCATCGTAGCTCATATAGGCATAGCCGAAAGCAGAAAGATACACACGACTTGTATCTTTCTGTGAAGAAGACCAGTAGCGGTAACTAAGACCCATACTCGCATAATCTATTGGTATTCCTAGTTCTTGTGCAAATGTTGACCATTCTCCTCTTGATGGTACAAACCACCCTTCAGAAACTTCTGTCTTTATTAATCCCCACATATCATCAGGATTTTTCGCTCCATATCCTCCGTTTTCTACACTTCCTTTATCCCGTTTTGCTATCATTGCTTCTGTATTTGTTTTTCCTGTTCCAAAATCTCCTGATGTTGCAGTAGCATAATCTGTCATCTTTGTCCAAGCCATCCCATACCATTGATGTTGATTATTATCTATATCTTGTAGTGTCATTACATAAAATCTATCTTCTGCACTACTCTCTCCTGCTAATTGTATTATTCCTTTTCCTGTGTTAAATGGATCTAATGTACTTGTTTCTGAAATAATTGTATATTCTTTTACATTTTCTTTTTGAGGAATTGTATATGTTCCATCAGCATCTGTGCATTGTCCGCTTCCTCCTATTTCTTGGTCTGCATATATTATTCCATCTTCTTCTAATGTTATTTGCCCATCATTGTTTAAGTCTGCATACCATCCTATATATGATTCCTCTGTAAAAACTTTTTCTCTTCCTACTTTTACTTCTTGCTCTCCTGCAACATCTCCATTATATAGCCTTATTACATATCGTCCTGCTTCAATTACAGTAAATTCCAAATCATCTACAGTACTCCAGCTATCACTTCCTTCTTTTTTATATTGTACATACCATTTATTTATATTTCCATCATATTTTATATTACTTATTGTTACTCTATAATTTTCGTCACTTGTCTGAGTTGCTTTAACATCAAATGTAACTAATCCACTATTTCCATTATATTCAACGTTATAAAAACCATCTGGCAAACTATCTACTGTGTAATACGTTTTTCCCTCATATTCCATTCCTTCATAACTTACGACACTTCTTTTTGATATATTAATAAAGAAATCACCATCTACCCCTTCTACTCCTAATTGTTTTACTAAGTCATTATTAAAATATCTATATCCTGTTGTATCTGTTATTCCAGATTCTCCTGCTGTGAATACTTTATTTACTTGTTCTTGAACTGTAGAAAGTTCTGTTCCTAATGATAATATATCCGTACCTGTTTTATCTCCTACTGTACCATCTGTCAAAGACTTTTGATACCAGCTATTTACTTCTGTTTGCATTATTTTTAATCCAGCAGAAAAAGCAGTAAACTTAGATGATTTTACTGTCTCTACACCGCTATATGTTCCTATTGATGCTAATATCAAAAGAACCATTACTGTTATTACTAATGATATCAAAGTTATACCTTTTGTTCCTGATTTTACTTTTTTCATTTGTTCCTCCCTTTTAAAAATTGGCTGGGGTAGTAGGATTCGAACCTACGAAATGTCGGAGTCAGAGTCCGATGCCTTACCGCTTGGCGATACCCCAATATTATATTAATCATATATTATCACTTTATTTAATTTTTGTCGATATTTTTTTAATATTTTTTATATAAAGGAAAGACCTCAAAGATATTTTCTTTGAGGTTATGTAGGGTAAGGTTTTTTATATTATATAATCAGTATTTTATACTAATTATAAGATTAATTACATATTTAATAATATTGCTTCATATTTTTTATAGTCTGGCATATATGTTTCTAATAATTTATAAAATCCTTTTGTATGTGATTTATATTTCAAATGACAATATTGATGTAATACTATATAATCTATAACTTTTCTGCTATACATTACTACATTAGGATTTATTGTTATTTTCTTATTTACACATTTTCCTAAATTGTCTATATCTTTTATTTCGAATTCTTCTGGCGCAAATCCTAATAATATTCTTGTTTCTTCCATTGCTCTTTCAATTTCTACTTTAGCAATTTGCTCATACATTTTTTCTATTGCCAAATCTAAAATTTTATCATTTTGTAATTTTTTATATCTGTTTGGTAGTGATATTTTTATAGTTTTATTTTCAATATCTAATTCTGTGATTTTTATGTTTTTATAAACTATTTTTACTTTATAGTCTATTCCTAATACTGGAACCGGATGTCTTTCTAAGCTTGTATTTACTGGTGTTTTAACTTTTATATTTCTTCTTACTATGTTCATTGTATATCACTCCTCAAAATATTTGTTTTACGAATTGCTGTTCGCTTTCGTTGTTCTCATTTTATATTTTATTTTTCATTTTGTCAATACTTTTTTTAAAACTTTTTCAAATTTTTGTTCGCATTTTTTCTATCCCTTTTGGCTGTAAGTTTTATAAGTTTATTTTTTTTTACATAAAAAAATACATCTAAATTATTAAACTTTATTTTAATAATTTAAATGCATTTTTATAATTTTCTTTATAAATTATTATTTATTTTCTTCAGTTTTTGCTTCTTCTGCTACAGCTTCTTCTACTTTTGGTTCTTCTTTTACAGTTTCTACTGTTTCAACTGTTTCTTCAACAGCTGGTACTTCTTCAGCAACTTCTTCTGCTACTGGTTCTTCAACTAAATCTTCTTTTACAGTTATTTCTTTATCTTCTATTCTTGCACCAATTTTTTCTCTAGTTTTAGCAGCTTTACCTACTCTATCTCTTAAATAGAATAATTTAGCACGTCTTGCTTTACCTACTCTAACTAGTTCTACTTTTTCTACTAATGGTGAGTGAATTAAAAATGTTTTTTCAACACCTACACCATATGAAATTTTTCTTACTGTAAATGTTTTATTAACTCCTCCACCTTGTACTTTTATAATGATTCCTTCGAATACTTGGATTCTTTCTTTATTTCCTTCTTTAATTCTTACGTGCACTCTAACTGTATTACCAACTTTTAATTCTGGTATCTTATTTTTTAGTTGTTCGTGTTCAATTGATTTTATTATATCCATTTTAAGAACTCTCCTTTCTTTTTATTTTGAGCGGTGCTTTAATAGCACTTCATTTTAATTATTTTCTATTATAACAAATCAGGTCTTTTCTTTTTTGTTATTTCTAAAGCTTTTTCGTTTCTCCATTTATTAATATTTTCATGATGTCCTGACAAAAGAACTTCTGGAACTCTTATTCCTTCAAAAATTTCTGGCCTTGTATATTGAGGATATTCTAAAAGCCCTTCTTTTGAAAAACTTTCTTCTAATTTAGAATCTTCATTTAAGACACCTTCTACATATCTACTTACACTATCTATCAAAACCATAGCAGGTATTTCACCACCGTGTTAGTACATAATCTCCAATAGATATTTCCTCATCTACAATTTTATTCAAAACTCTTTGATCAATTCCTTCATAATGACCACAAAGTATTACTAAATGTTTTTCTTTTGACAAAGCTTCTACTTTATTTTGGTCTAATTTTTTTCCTTGTGGTGACATATATATAACTTTTGCATTTTCTCTATTTTCAATAGAACGGTATGCATCATATACAACGTCTGGCCTAATAACCATTCCTGCGCCACCACCATATGGAGTATCATCTACTTTTTTATGTTTATCTTTTGAAAAATCTCTAATATTTATTAAATTTACTTTTATTAGTTCTTTTTCTAAAGCTTTTCCTATAACACTTGATTTTAATATATCAAACATCTCTGGAAAAAGTGTTAAAACATCAAATTTCATTATATCCTCCATATTTAAATTAGTCCGTTTTAATAGATGAACTATGATTTTTTTATTTTCTATATCTACTTCTTTTATTACATCTGGTATTCCAGGTAATAATATCTGTTTACCATTTTCATCTTTTACAACATATATATCATTACTTCCAGTATTGTAAATATCCTCAAGATTTCCTAATAAAATATTTTCATCTGTATAAACATCTAGTCCTAGCAAATCTACTATATAGTACACACCTTCTTCAAGAGGTTCTTCATCTTCTCTATTTATAAGTATATAACTATTTTTAAGTAATTCTGCTTCCTCTATTTTATCTATACCTTTAAATTTTATTAGCACCATTTGTTTATGATATTTTACCTCTTCAATAATATATTTTTCTTCTATACTATTTTTCTTGATATATACATTTTTTAATTTATCAAATCTTCTAATATCATCTGAAAAAGGTTTTACTTTTACCATACCTTTTATTCCAAATGTATTGACAATTTGACCTATTTCAAGATATTTATCCATATTCATTTCCTCAAATTAAACTAGTTTTCAATAAAGTCTACAGAAACTTTTTTATTTTCTTTTGCAGCTACTGATTTCATAACAGTTCTGATAGCTTTAGCTATTCTTCCTTGTTTTCCAATAACTTTTCCCATATCTTCTTTAGATACTTTTACTTCAAAAGTAACTATATCTTCATTGATATTTTCATTTACTTGTACTTCTTCTTTATTTTCTACTAAGTTTAATATAATTGTTTGTAAAATATCTTTCATCTTTCCCTCCATATCGTTTACCTATTCTAGTTGGTAAATTAAGCATTAGCTTTTTCAATTAAAGTTTTAACTGTGTCTGTTGGTTTTGCACCATTTTTGATCCATTTTTCTACTTTTTCGTTATCTAAAACGATTTTAGCAGGTTTTGCCATTGGGTCGTATGTTCCTAATTGTTCAATTATTTTACCATCTCTAGATTTTCTAGAATCTGCAACGACTATATGATAAAATGGGAATTTTTTCTTTCCTTGTCTTTGTAATCTTATTTTTACCATTATTTTCACCTCCTGAATTACTTTTGAAAACTGGCAATAATTATTTCTAATTATCTTTGTTTTCATTTATTTATATAAAGTTAAAAACTTAATAACTAATTAATATTAAAATTTCATATTTTTTAAAGCATTTGTGTCTAATCCATTTAAAATTTTTTTCATTCCACCTTTGTTATTTTGCATTTTTTTCATCATTTTCTGAGTCATTTCAAAAGATTTAATAAATTTGTTAATATCTTGTACTGTTGTTCCACTTCCGCTTAGCAATACGTTGTCTACGACTTGCATTTAATAGTCTTGTATCTCTTTTTTCTGCTTTTGTCATAGAGCATATTATTGCTTCTATTTTAACAAATTCTTTGTCATCTACTTTTAAATCTTTTATTTGATTCATTCCTGGTATCATCTTTAACAATGAAGAAAATGAACCCATCTTCTTTAGTTGTCTTAATTGTGCTAAATAGTCATCTAAATCTAATTCTTTTTTCTTTAATTGTTTTTCCAATTTTTCAGCTTGTTCTAAGTCAAATGATTCTTCTGCTTTTTCAATTATAGATAATATATCTCCCATTCCTAAGATTCTACTTGCCATTCTGTCTGGATGAAAAACTTCGATATCACTTAATTTTTCTCCTGTTGCTGCAAATTTTATAGGTTTTCCTGTTACTTTTTTAACTGATAGTGCTGCACCACCACGAGTATCACCATCTAATTTTGTTAGTACTACACCATCTATTCCTAATGCTTCATTAAATTTTTCTGCAACATTTACAGCATCTTGACCGGTCATACTATCTACTACAAGTAAAATTTCATGTGGTTTTACATTCGTCTTTACTTGTTTTAACTCTTCCATCAATGCTTCATCAATATGTAATCTACCAGCTGTATCTAATATTACAACATCATTTAATTTAGAGTATGCAACAGATATTGCTTGTTTAGCAATATGTACTACATCTTTTGATGTTTCATTACTAAATACTGGTATATTTAATTGTTTTCCAACAACTTGTAATTGCTTTATAGCTGCTGGTCTATATATATCACAAGCAACTAATAAAGGATTCTTACCTTGCTTTCTAAGTAAATTGGCAAGCTTTCCTGCTGTTGTTGTTTTACCTGAACCTTGAAGACCAACTAACATTATTATTGTTGGTGGATTTGGTGTAAAAGCAATTTTACTTATGTCACCACCTAATAATTCTACAAGTTCATCTTTTACTATTTTTACTACTTGTTGTCCAGGTGTTAAGGATTTTAATACATCTTGTCCAAGAGCTTTTGTTCTAATTGTTTCAATAAATTCTTTTACAATCTTATAGTTGACATCAGCTTCTAAAAGCGCAAGTTTAACTTCTCTTAACATTTCCTTTAAATCAGATTCCGTTATTCTTGCTTTTCCTCTCATTTTTCTTGTAATCTCTTGCAATCTAGATGATAATCCTTCAAAAGCCATTTTATCAACTCCTTTGTTTTATTTTATTTTATACTAAGCTGTTTAATTCTTTTTTTATATTTTCTAGAACATTAGCCACTTGTTTATCAGAATATTCTTTTTGAATCTTTGTTAATTCTAATAAGACTTTTTCAATCCTTTTTTCTTGATTTAACGTCCTTTTCATAAACATTAACTTTTCTTCATATTCGAAAAGTTTTTTCTCTCCTTTCTTCAATATGTCTCTAACAGCCTGTCTAGTTATATTGTTGTTTTCTGCTATTTCTGATAAAGACAAATCGTTGTTATAATAGTCATTAATGAATTGTTCTTGTTTTTCAGTTAAAAGTTTTCCATAAAGTTCACTTAAAATACTGATTTTTACATTTTTATCCACTTGACTACCTCTTTTCTTTTTGTAATGCTAATATACTTTACACCATTTTTCTTGATTTGTCAAGTATTATTACAAAAAAATAGCTAAAACAATAAAAAAGTAGCTCATTTAGAACTACTTTCCGGGATTGGTTTCATATTGTATTGTAAATTTCTGTATAATATCTTCCAGTATGTCAATATTGTTAGAGAAACATTTATTGTTTTCAATAATTTTGCCTACTTCTTCCAACGTAAACCATTCTATATGTTGAGTTTCCGTTCTATCAAGTTTAACATCTAACTTTTCACAATATTTCTCTTCAATTAGAAAGACTACTACTGTATGAAATACAATATCTCCATTAGGATACCTCGTAATATGCTTTGGTCCAGCATAAACGTCAAATAATTCTAGCTTTGATTTATCTGCTAAATATGTTGTTTCTTGTGCAAGTTCATTTACTGCACACTCTTTATAATCTTCTCCAAGTTCAATTGTTCCACCTGGTAATCCCCATTTTTTGTTATCAGTACGATGTTGTAACAAAATAGAAAGTTTTCCTTCTTCATTTTTTCTGTATGCCACAACTCCTGTTCCTGATAATTGCAATGGTTCATTTCCTACATATTTTCTAATATTTTTAACATATGGTAAAAATCCAATTGTCCTGCCATCTATTAAAGAATAGTAAATTCCATCTTTAAAAATGGCTTGTAAATCAAAGTTAATAATCATTTCATTCTTTTTGTCTTCTATCCAACCATTGGTTTTCCGAAGATATATACTACGCAATTTATAAAATTTCTTCTTGTTCATTTTATCCTCTCCCATCTATACAATTGCATATATTCTATTATAGCACCTATAATTCATGTTGTAAAGTTTTTCTATGAAGCAACAGAAAAGAATTAATTTGCATTACAAAATTAATTCTCCTTTTTTTATTATCTTCCTGTAAAAATAAATATCATTACTCTTGTTACCACTATTGCAAGTAGTGTAGCTGCTACTGTTAATAATACTGTAGAAGCTGGGCTTAATCTTTTACTTGCATGTTTTTCCGCTTTTGTTTTTTCCATATTTTATTCTCCTTTGTTTATTATTTTTATATATATTTTCATTTTAATATATTTTTATGTTTTTGTCTAGAGTTTTCATTTACATTATATATTTTTTATGATATAATTCTCCTAACATTATGTTAAGGAGGATTTATATAATGCAAATTATATATGAAAATGATGAAAATTTAGCTTTATTCCAAAATAATTGTCTAGCTCTTTGACACTAAGAGATGAATACAGATTACACGTAACATACAAAGTTTTTAATAAAAGTATGTCTGTGTCTATAAAATTTATTCTTAGTGCTTTAGCTTTAACTATTTTAAATATTCTTCTTTAGTTTTTTTGTTAATTTCTTTATATTTTTTTGAGCATATACCATAAAATCATCCATCTCATTTGCAACACCTATATAATCATGGTATTTTTCTATTTTTTTTTAATTTTTCTAAATCTTCTTCATTTTTTACATTTTTTATTATCTTTTTAAAATATTCTACATAACACAGCTTTTGTATTGCTAAAAAATAATTTTGTATTTCTTTGGCATATATTTTCACTTGTTTTTCAAGTAAACTATTTTTATATTTATTTTCCCTATTAGTATTTATTATTCTATTATTCTCAACTATTTTATCTCTAGCTTTCATCATTTTATCAAAACTTTCCAATAAAAATGAATATGATTTTTTTCCTGCAAATTCTTCAAACTGTATTTCAAAACCATCTGAATTATTTAGTACACTAGTTATCAGCTCATTATATCCTAATATGTATACCACTTGTTGTAATAGAGCACATAATATAGGGAAATATTTATTTTGTATAGATTTAACTCTTATTCCAAAATAATCATTATATTCTTGTTTATGTTCAAATATTACTGAAATTATAAGTTGGATTACTGCCTCATTTATTGCAAGTCCTGAAATATCATACATATTAAACTTGCAAAGTCCCATCCTTATAGGCATACCATTTTCGGTCAATTCATTTTTTTCTTCATTGCATTGAATTTAGTGAAAAATTTCATGAAACATAATCTCATCTATATTTTTTATATTTTCTTTCCCTCGTATATATATAGCATTTGTAGAAACAATATAATTTACATTAGTAAATCTATTAGGAATATCTGCTAAATATATTTTAGCAGATATTATTTTATTATATAGATATTCTCCATCAAAATCTTTAAACATTGTTTTCATTTTCATCGTTATTTGTTTAGCTAATATATTCTTTTTCATTATTTTCTAATTCTCTTATTACTTTTATATTATATTTCTTCATTTCAGGATTTTCAGACATTTTATTCACCTTTTTTCATATATCTAATAACCACTTCTCTAAATTCTTTATAATTAATAGGTTTTGTTATGTAATCATTAATTCCTACTTTTTCTGCTTCAATCCTATCTTCAGCAAACGAATTAGCTGTAACTGCTATTATCGGTATTCTTTTAGCATCTTTTCTATCTAATTTTCTGATACTTCTTGTTGCCTCAAACCCATCCATTTCTGGCATTTGAATATCCATTAAAATAACATCAAACGAATCTTCCTTACTTGCCTTAAATGTATTAACCGCTTCTTTGCCATTTCTTGCTTTTGTTATTATTGCTCCATTCATTTCTAAAACTTCTGAAGTTATTTGCATATTAAGTTCATTGTCTTCGACCACCAATATTCTAGAACCTGCTATTTCATTTTCCTCATTTTTTATTTTCTCCTCATGAATTTCTGACTTGGTAGTTTTTTCTAGAGGTAAAGTGATTCTAAATACAGTTCCTTCTTTTGGCTTACTCTTAACTTCTATTTGCCCATTTAACATTTGTACATTATTTTGTACAATAACCATTCCAAGACCTGTTCCTTGTATTTCTTTTGAATAAAATCTTGTTTCCCTGCTAAAAGGTGTATATAGTTTATTTATAAACTCTTTTGTCATTCCTATTCCATCGTCACCTACTAAAATTTCATATTTAGAAACAAACTTTCCTTCTATTTCATTTACTTCTACAACTATATTTCCTTTTGGCAATGTATATTTTAATGAATTTGAAACAATATTATTAACAATTTGTCTTATTTTTCCCCAGTCGCTAATTACATATTCGTTCTTTATATTATATACTACATTGAATTCCTTATCTTGTAATTTTGCCTCTTCTTCAAATACAGATAAAGTTTCTTGTAATTTTTCTAATATATTAAACTCTTTCTTATCTATATTTTCTATTCCTTCATCTATCTTTGAAATATTTAATATATTATTTATTAATTCTAACAACTGTTTACTAGAAATATTTATTTTCTTTAAATAGTCTTCTAATTTTTCTTTATTATCAATTTGCTCTTTTGCTATTTCTGAAAAATTAATTATAGCACTTAATGGTGTTTTCATATCATGAGACATGTTTGCAAAAAATTTATTTTTTGAATCAGTAGCTTGTTTATTAATTTCTATTGCATCTTGTATTATTTGAGCTCTTTCCAATTCTTTTTCTTTTTCATCATTTACATCTTTAAAAGCTAATACAATTTCATTTTTATTGTCATCACTTTTGTCATATAGCATTACTACACTTACCAATCTTAGTTCGCCATTAAATATTCTCTTAAAGTCTCCTCCAAAGCTTTTTACATTATTATTTACTAGTTTCCGTATATTTTCTATAGAAAATGTCTTTTTGAATTCTTTATACGCATCTTTTTCTATTACATCTTCTACACATTCTATAAACTCGCTATAACTTCCTTCTTTCTTTAACACTTTTTCTACATACTTAGAAGCTTTAAGCATAGAATAACTCTTTTTTTCAAGATTTACCAAATAAAGTGCATAATATGATTCTCCCAATGCCTTAGTTATTTTATTATACAATTCTTTTTTTCTTTCTTCTCTTTTTTTCATTTAGTACTAAATATATTGTAAGTATCATAAATGGAACAATAGACACAACATATGCTATAATGATTTCTTCCATACCACCTAATAAATATTTATATGGAACTGTTACGATAAATGTCCATCCATTTGAAGATTCAGCATAATATACTCCCCTTCTTTCTCCTGTGATAGATCTTACAACAGAATTCGCTTTGTCATGTTCTCCTGCTTTAATTTCATTAAATATATTTGTTATATGTTCTTGTATTTTATCATTATCAATTTCTCTATTGCCTATTTCTTTGTGCAATATTTTACTTGTAGGATCGCATATATAGTATCTGGAACCCTCAGGCATATTGTTATTTGTTGGCCAATTAACTATCTTATCTGCACTTATATTAATTACTAAAATATCATTTGTTTCTGTATTTTGCTTAGCAATAGATATTATACTTTCTCCTGTATTTTGGTCTTCATGACTATTTGTATATATTAATTTACCTTTTTAGTTAATTGCTTCCTTATACCACTCATATTCTGTATAATTTTCATTTATAATACTCCATTTAAGTTATACATTTTTCCATTTATTATTATTTTCATCTCGGTATTTTCAATTTTTAAAACTTTTTCAAATTTATCAATTGTATTACTTAAATTTTTTATTATATAGGCATAGTTTGAACTACTTAATTTTTCTTCTTGTATTTCCAATTCAATAGCAGTAAAAAGTGTGTCATATTTTGATATATATATTTCTTCTATATTAGCTAAGTTTTCTGCTATTCTTTCTCCCATTAGCTGTGCATTGTCTAGAAAGCGATTTGTAGATAGAAATATTAATACCGAACTTGTTATAAAGCAAACAATCATTAACAATATAGATATAATTAGGTTATAATTTCTTTTTTTTCATATATACTCACATCCCTTTATAACTTTACTTTCTAAGTTCTGCTCCTAATTCTTTTTCTAAATCTTTTATTATATTTTCCATAATAGGGTTTACATCTTCATCTGATAAGCTTTTGTTTTTATCTCTAAATATTAATGCATATGCTACACTCTTTTTTCTTTTGCCTAATTTTTCATTTCTATAAATATCAAATAGTTTGGCACTTTCTAATATTTTTTTTGCTCTTTTTTGTATTATTTTCTCTATATTTCCTACTTCTATATCTTCATCTACTAAAACTGCAATATCTCTTTCTACCGCTGGAAATTTTGGAACTTCTACATATTTTTTCTTGTTTCTCGCATATTTAACTAATTTTGTTATATTAATTTCTGCTAAATATGCTCTTGTTTCAATTCCATAATTGTCAAGCACTTCTGGATGAGCTTCTCCAAATACTACTATAGCATCAATTCCAACTTTTAATTTAGCACATCTTCCTGGATGATATGAAGTATTTGTTTTTTCTTTTTCTATTGTATAATTATTTACATCTATTATATCTAATAAATTTTCTATATATCCTTTTAATGTAAAGAAATCAGCTTCATCTCCATACATACCTATTGTTAATATATTTTCTTCTAATGGAACTTCTCCTTCTTCTACTTTATTGTCTATATTTTTATAATTTCTAGATACATCAAATAGTTTTACATTTTTATTTTTCTTGTTAGCATTATTAGCTAATATCTGCATCATACTAGGAATTGTTGTTGGTCTCATTAATTTATAATCTTCACTAAGTGGATTTTTAATATATATTGCTGTTTTTGATAATTCTTCTGATATTTTAGATTTTTCAAGATCTTTTTCACTTACAAATCCATATGTATATATTTCTGAAAAACCACTAAGCATTAGATATGATTTAATTTTCTTCTCTATGTTTTGTTCTTTAGTTCTAACTCCTAAAGTTGTTTCAGCATTTATTAAAGTTGTTTCTAGTTTATCATATCCATAAAATCTTACAACTTCTTCTGCTAAGTCTGCAATATTTTCTAAATCCATTCTGAAATATGGAGCTTTTGCTATTCCATTTTCTACTTTTATTTCTAATCTTTCTAGAATACTTATCATTTCTTCTCTAGATATATTTGTTCCTAATAAATCATTTATTCTTTTATCATCTAATTTTATTTCATTTAATTTTTGTTTAGTTGGATATACATCTATTTTTCCTTCTACTATTTCTCCTATTCCTAATATCTCAACTAATTCTACTGCTCTATTTATTGCTCTTAAAGCATTTTCTGTAGATAATCCTTTTTCAAATCTTGAAGAACTTTCTGTTCTTAATCCTACTTTTTTAGCTGTTTTTCTAACTCCTCCTCCATAGAATGAAGCTGATTCAAATACAACTATTTTTGTATCATTCTCTATTTCTGAATTTAGTCCACCCATAACTCCAGCAATTGCAACTGGTTTCTTTTCATCTGCAATTACCAAATCATTTTCATCTAAATTTCTTTCTACTTCGTCTAGAGTAGTTATTTTTTCGCCATTTTTAGCTCTTCTTACAATTATATGTTTTCCTTCTATTGAATTTATATCAAAAGCATGCATTGGTTGACCCATTTCTAGCATAACATAGTTTGTGATATCTACTATATTATTTATTGGTCTCATTCCACAAGCTTTTAATCTTCTTTGCATCCAATCTGGTGATTTTCCTATTTTAACATTTTTAACCATTCTAGCTATATATCTATAGCATAAATCTGGTGCTTCAATATCAACTTTTAAACCTTCTATCTCTTTTTTATCTTCTACTTTTAATTCATCTATATTTTTTCTAGGATTTTTAAATTCTTTATTAAGAGATACTGCTACTTCTCTTCCTAATCCTTCTATTGATAAACAATCTGGTCTATTTGGTGTTATTTCAAATTCTATTATATCTTCTTTTAGGTTCAAAACTTCAACTATATCTTTACCTAAATATTTTTCATATTCTTTTCCTAATATCATTATTCCATGTTCTATTTGACCTTCATAATCTGAAATGTTTAAATTTAATTCTCCAACAGAACACATCATTCCACATGAATCTATTCCTCTTAATTTTCCTGTTTTTATTTTCACTCCACCTGGAAGCTCTGAACCGTCTTTTGCTATAGGTACTATATCTCCTACTTTTATATTGTTTGCTCCAGTTACAATTTGTAAAATTTCATCTCCAACGTCTACTTTTGTTACTACCAATTTATCAGCATCTGGATGTTTTTCTATTTCTAATATTTTTCCAACTACAACATTTTTTATATCATTTCCTCTTTGTTCTATAGTTTCAACTTTAGAACCTGTCATAGTTAATATATCTCCTAATTTTATAGTATCTACATCTATGTCGCTATATTCTTCTAACCATTCTCTACTTGCGTTCATTTACATTCTTTCCTTTCTTTCTTAAATTATCTCCCTAATTCAGAATATCTATTTTGATAAGTTCTTATTTCTTCTTTTTTTAAACTTGAAACACCAGGCATATTTATATATGCTCCATTACCATTTATTTCTTTCATAAAGCTATTTCTTCTTTCTTTAAATATATCTATATGCTTTCTTTCTTCCATTTCATCTACTATTTTAAAGCCGCCTGTAGTTTCTATTGTTGTATAATTTGGATTTTTACTTACAAAATCCATTGCTTCTTTTAATGAATATACCTTATTTTTATTTGGCTTTTTATTAAAAAATCCCATTTTTACTCTCCTCTATTTAGTTTATTTAACATCCTTTCTTAAATTAAAATTGTTTTAAAAATCTTACATCATTTTCAAATAACAATCTCATATCATCAATTCCGAATTTTGCCATTGCAATTCTTTCTACACCAAATCCAAAAGCAAATCCTGAATATTCTTCTGGATCTATCCCACAATTTCTTAGTACATTAGGATGTACCATTCCACATCCTAAAAGTTCTATCCAACCTTCTCCTTTACATACTCTACATCCTTTTCCTCCGCATACAAAGCATGAAACGTCAGCTTCTGCTGAAGGTTCTGTAAATGGGAAGTGATGTGGTCTAAATCTTATTTTTGTATTTTCTCCTAAGCATTTTTTTGCAAACATTTCTAATGTTCCTTTTAAATCTGTCATTGATATTTTTTTATCAACTACTAAACCTTCTACTTGATGGAATACTGGTGAGTGTGTTGCATCAACACTATCTGAACGATATACTGCACCAGGACATATTATTTTTATTGGTGGCTTTTTGTTTTCCATGACCCTTGCTTGTACAGGTGATGTTTGACTTCTTAAAACTATATCATCTGTGATATAGAATGTATCTTGAATATCTCTTGCTGGATGGTCTGGTGGAGTATTTAATTTATCAAAATTATATATTGCTTTTTCTACCTCTGGTCCATCTGCAATTTCATATCCCATTCCTAAAAATATTTCTTCTACTTCTTGAATTGTTTGTGTTATTGGATGTAAAGAACCTATATCATTTTTCTTGCTAGGCTCAGTAACATCTATATTTTCTGTCTCTAATTTTCTTAATAATTCTTGCTTTTTAAATTCTTTTTCTTTTTCTTCGATTAAATTATTTAATTCATCTCTAATTTCATTTACTAGGCTACCTACAGCAGGTCTTTCTTCTGGTGATAAAGAACCCATTGTTCTTAGAATTTTAGTTAATTCACCTTTTTTACCTAGGTATTTAATTTTTAAGTTGTTTAATTCTTCTTGTTTATCACATCTTTTAATTTCTTCAATAGATGTTTCCTTAAGTTTTGCAATTTCTTCTTTCATGCTATATCTTCTCCTTTTTTATTTATATTATATATATTAATATGGTCTGTACGTTTTGGTTTCTTTGTACTTTCCATATTGATTACCACTATATTTTTCTAATCTTTTTCTTATTTTTTCTTCTCTTCTTTCTTCCTTTGTTTTCTTTATATTCTTGGTTTTGTTTTTTTCTTTTTTTATAATTTTTTCTTTAATTATATTTTTTTCTTCTTTTATCCCTTTATCTAATAAAGGCCTTTTCTTTTTTCTTTGTTTTATCTTTATCATGATTTTTTGAAATATATTTTCCTTATTTTTAAAATAATATGTTACAATATATACTCCATAATCATTTATTGAAATATCAACATCTACCTTTTTTTCTGAAAATTCTTTTTTCGTTTCTTTTATATCTTCTAATATTTCACTATTTGTATATATTTTTGAATCATAATAATTTTCTATTACTTTATTTCTCATTTTTTCACATCCTTCATTAAATTTTATTTTAAAATTTAATATCAAAAAAAGCCATTCCATCCTCTTTTTAGGACGAAATAGCTTATCTATTACTCGTGGTACCACCTAATTTTATTAGCTTATACTAACCTCATTAATAGTTTTAACGGTGCAACCGCTCTTTCCTACTGCATTTCAGAAAAAGACCTAAAAAGTGAAATTTCTATATATTATATGCTAAATGGCTTCCAGCCTAGACCATTTTTCTCTTTTGCATATTTTGCAATATATATACTTTGCTTTTTAATCGGTTTTGACTTGTACTTTTCTATTGTACCACATAATCTCTAGGTTTTCAAGTGCTTTTTCCATATTTTGATTTTTTTTGATTTTTTTGATTTTTGGTAAAATTTTTTATTTTATTTTTCTACTTTATATGGTAGGTAAAATTGTTTCTTTTATCCAATACAATATAATTTATTTTATTCTTTTCTAATATTGATAAGACTTTATTGTATGCACTTTTTGGGAATGAAGAATTATATATGTTATTATCAAGGATATTTATCTTATATCCTAACAAATATGAAATAATATATGAATCTCTACCATAGCAATTATAGAAGTTTCCTACTCTTACTAGTACAACAAATTCTTTATGTATTTCTTTTACATTTTTCACTATATTTATAATTCCCATAATCTATCCCTAATAATTTTCCCAGAAGTCCAAAGGACCTTCTGGGAAGTCTTCATAATCTATTTTGTTCTCTTTTTTTATCCCTACCATCTTATATTTTACTCTGTGATTTGTCCATACTCTAACGAAGTTCCTGAATAACTATCTGGCAATGTCGTCGTCCAAGGTTCCTCGCTACCACTTGAAGAAATGGACAAATCATCCACTGTGACTCCAGACTGTAGATAAACTACAGGGCGCACAGCCAACCAAAACGCAAGGGAATAGCCGGTCGAAAAGAACAAGCCATAGCCGGTGCCAGCATTGCCTCCACTGACAGCCCCCGGACAAAAATGGCAAACATCAGAGCGGTCCACGTAGACACCAGAAGACGCAAGCCAGTAGGATTTTCCGTTTGACCCACTTTCTGTTCCCTTAAATAATACATCATATAGTTTACTAGATTGATCAACTATACTAGAATCTGTGTACATATACATAAATGCTGTCCCATCTACACTATCTCCTGATTTCTTATTTGTTAAAGAACTATATTTTGATGGATATTTTGCTTTCAAGTAATTTTCTGGTGCATAGTCATTTGTTTTATATGTATAACTTTGTCCAAAGAACCCAAGATATGCTGTTAATGCAGTTTTTGATTCATCTGCAGTTTTATATAATTTTCCACCTGCTACTGTTTTATCTAATGTTAAGCCTAATGCTGTATTTATGTCTTCTATTCTCATACTCTTTGTATCAGTAGCATATCTTCCCGCATAAATTGCACATACTTTATCTAATATATTATTAGACACTAATTCATCGTTAGTATTATACCAACCTTCTGCTTTGTCTAGATATAGATATGGATCTTTTTTCCAATCTTCTGTTGCTGATGAATCCATTTCTTTTTTAATAGGGCTTCCTGTGGTTATTACTAATTGTGTTTCATCTTTATTTAATCCTAAAACTCTCCATGTTGTAGTTGTATTAACTTTATAAGTTTGCGTTCCACCATCAAATCCTGTTTCTTCTGTTGTTAAATTGGCTGTCGCATTTGTATTGTTTAGTGTTGAATTGTAATTTGTTATATAGTCTCCTACATTTATTTCTCTATCTTTAAATGCTTGTACCAATGTTTTTGCATTTGATATAGAACCAAGAACACTAAAATCTATTGTTATTCCACCTATTGTTATTACATCATTTTCTTCTAGTGTTGCAACTTCGCTATCAGTTAGTTTTCCATCTCTATGTAGTTGTGCAATTACTTCTGCTCTTGTTTGTTTCGTTCCTCCAATATAATCTGCTCCAGTATTATTTGCTGCAGCCAAGGTTACGGTTTCCTGTACTTCTCCTCCTCTTGTTGCATCTTTTGCTTGT
Organism: uncultured Clostridium sp.; assembly: GCA_945949485.1. GTDB lineage: Bacteria > Bacillota > Clostridia > TANB77 > CAG-508 > CAG-269. The sequence goes on from CAMFER010000004.1 coordinate 62,895, forward strand.
ACTGCTTTATTTAAAATTCCGTTATTTCCAGATAACATTGATATTGATATACCAGCTAATATCAATAATACAATAATGTTATAATCATATTTATTATTCCCATTTTTTGTTATCCATTCTAAAAATTATCTTTGCGGACGCAAGGCCCGCTCATTGTCTCTATTTCTTTATTTTAGTACAATTGCTTTTTCTGGTGATTTTCCATTCTTTGATGTATCACTCTTATCTATTTTGACTTTAGATTTTAGAGTTACAATTGGTCGAACCCCACACGCACGCTCATACTCATAAGTGTACCCGCCAGCATATGCAATGAACAAGTACCAGTGGTCAACAGCTCCGCTACCTACTCCGCGCACACGGAAGTCCGCAAAGTCATCACGAGCATTCACGCTACGAGAACCAAGCCAATAAAATAAAGGATAATTTGTTTCGCTATAATCTCCACTATAAGTTTTAGATTCAGCTATTAACGTATCATATAACTGCATACTCTCATTTACAGTATACCAATAATAAGTATTTTCCTCTGTTATTGAATTCTCTGGTGTTGCTGTTCTAAATGTATTTGTACTTTTATCCCAGAATGGGCCTCCTGAAGTATATGTTTTTTCTATATTATTTAAATAATAATCTTTATCATCCCAATCACTTGTCTCTGGATCAAATCCTGTTAAATTATTAATATCTTCTACATTAATACTTCTGGCTGTTCCATAATCTGTATTTGTATACAATGTTTCACATAAATTCTTTAATACTGTTTCTGCATTTAAAAATCCTGTTTGTCCTTTTAAATAAAGTCCTGTTTGTCCATCATTAGCTAGTACATTATTTACTGCTACTATTTCTACTTCTCCATTTGCCTTTTTATTTATTACTCTCCATAACATTGTATTGTTTGTTTCGAATGTTTGTTGTGTTGCATATCCTGTTTCATTTATTTTTGTATTATAACTCTGCACACTTAACTTATCACCATATTTTATATAATTCCCTACTTCTACTTCATCTGCTAATGTTGATTCTCCTGCTAATGTAATTTGTTCATTTGTCATATCAAAAAACCTCCTGTTTAATATATTTGCAACTTTTAAGTTACATAATATATATTATACACGAGGTTTGTTATTTTTTCAATTTATCTCTATTTTTATTCATTTATGCCATTGCGAGGAACGAGCAATTTAGTACATTAAATTAAATAAGTATATTGTAGAAAAAGAAAGAAGCAAGTAAAATAAATATTATTTTCTCTCAATCCTTTCCCACATAGTCTCCTACATTGGCCCTTCACGCCAGTATATAGGAATTTCTGAATAATTATCTAAATTTATACAACCTTGATAACATCCATCCCCATGTGGTATTAAATCCCACCAACCATAAAACTCATTTGGATCCAGCAATTCATACCCTTCTGCTTTTTCCCATAAAGGTATTGCGTTTCCCCTGAGATTTGTACATCCAGAAAAGGCCCATCTTAAATTTTCAATATTATTACAATTATCAAATAAATTTTGAGGTAAACTTTCTAAGTTTATACAGTGGGCAAATACTTGTTGTAAGTATTTTGTTTTTGGAGCATTTATAAATAAATCTTCTGGTATCGATTTTATTCCTGTTGATTCAAATGAAAACTCTTCTACATCCTTAAAGCTATTTATACTTGGACTTGCAATTTTTCTTAAATTTATGCATTCACTTAACTCTATCAACCTTAATCCTGTTTCCCCCCATTGTGTTATTTCTATTATTTTTTCTATTCCATTATTGTAATTGACCATTTCTTGACTTTCTTTATCCCAATAAGAATAAGTTGCTATGGAATCCATTGTTAGTATATCTCCTTGTATAGTAACTTCAAATTCTTTATTCTTTTCCTCATATGTGTGATAATATAATCCTGGTAATGGTACTGTAGCAGATAACTTTAAGTTTTCGTTTAAAGACGCTACTTTTTTCTGTTTTATTATTAAATTCTTATTTCCTGTAAAAACATTTTCGTCACCCCAATCAATGTTTTCAATTGTTCCACTTTCTGCATCAAATGGAAGTATAACTAATCCATCTTCCCCTGAATTTACAACAATTTTTATTGCCTTTTTAGCTTGGATTTCTTCTGTTGATTCTTCTACTTCGCCTGTTTTTATATTTACGTTATACAACTTTCCATTATATGTTATTTCTTTCTCGTCTCCATCTCCTACTACTGTTGCTGCTGGATCTGTTTTTCTTAATTCTTCTTGTATTGCTTCATTCACATTTCTTCCAGTTGTTAAGTTTTCTGATACTCCTGTTGATACTGCTAGTTTTACTTGTTCTAAATCTTTTGCTTCTGCTGTTTGTATTTTTGCATTATTTGCTTGTGTTAGTATCCCATTTTGTCCTACTAATGTTGCTATACTCACTCCCGCTAAGATTAGTAACACTATTATTGTTATAACCAAGGCTATAAGTGTAATTCCTCGACTATTTGCAAATTCTTGTTTCATAATATCTTCCTTTCTTTCGTTTCCTTTAATACTCCCGAATATATCTCATACATAATTCAAACTATATTTAATATATTTATGGTCATTACTTCTTTGGTAAAATCTATTTAATTCTCATTTTTATAAATTTTTTAGTTTAAATTTCATTATTCAATATAATGGAATAGTTAAATAAAAACTTTCAATAAATTTTCTGTAAATAGTATGACACAAATTTTATTTTTTTGCAACAAATTTTTGAAATTAGATAGCATAAATTTTTTGTAGGAAAACTTTTTACTAAAATCATGAATTTATTTTATTTCATGACTTTTGAGATTTCCTAATTTGATTTATATTTTTATCTTTATTTTTCTATATTTTAAGGTTCACTTAATAAACCTTTTTATAGGCATTTTTAAAATATCATATATTTACTTATATTTCAATACTTACACAGCTTTTC
>CAMFER010000005.1 GCA_945949485.1 uncultured Clostridium sp.
GGGTCAGTACATTTAATGTTTATTGGATATTGTAGCATTTTGTTATAAGTCCACATTATGAAATTCCTCCTTCCCATGGCCAAGGTTCTTCAAGCCATCTCCATTTATTACATGGGTAATGGATGGTAAGAGGACCATATACTTTTTGATATTTGTCTTTTAAATCTTTTAAATATTTACAATATTTTTTATGCAAGCATAATGCTTTTTCGTCAGTAGGGTGTGTATCTAGATATAGTGCTAATTCAGTAATACCAAATTCATAACATCTAATTTCTTCAAGCATTTTTTCCATAACATCACAGTCAACTGTGTTAGAGTTTTCTTGACAATTACAAGAACAAGAATTTCTAAAATTTTCATTTAATTCCTGCATATATTACACCCCTTTCCAATAGTGTTAGATTGTCTTAAAAAGCAAATTTCTTCCATACTTTGCCCAGGATTATATTCACTAACTAATTCTGGAAATATAGTTCCCATCTGTAATCCAATACAAGGTTTAAAAGTTCTATCCATTTGTTGAATTGGAACATAACTTTGGCCAAGAGTAGGATTTTCAGGGAATGGATTAAAATTGTTCTCATCAAATCCACAATCACATATATTTGAATCATTTTCACAAGAATAAACATTGTTACATTGAGTTTCAAACATATTATTTTGACAATTAGAATCATTTTGCATTTTTATACAATTGCAATTTCGATAATTTCTAAACATAAAATTTCCTCCTTCTCTACATTATATGAGAAGGAGGAAAGATTGACACAAAGTTAGTTTACATTTCAAGAAAAGTATCATTACAAGTATAAATTAATCTATTGAAAATTGCTACACCTAAGCCACTAGGTTTAATACCTTCAATTATTATTGCATCATAAGATGTATTTTCTAAATTATGCAAAGTAGTGAAAATGTTTTTTGAAAATTCTTGCAAATCAGTTTTTGAAGAGATAGACACAATATTATTGCAATTATATTTATCCTTATTTTCAAAACTAGAGATAATTACCGGATTAGTATATTCTTTTATTATATCATTTATTTTATTAATAAGCTTTTCATTATTTTCATAATATACTAATACACATTTTTTATTTAAAGTATAATGTTTTAGATCATGACTTGGAAGAAGAGAATTATGAAATACTGAGTGACCTACTGTAGAAATTAGTTGTTCTAAAGTTATACTGCCAGGTCGCAATATATTAGGAACATTATCTATAACTTGTACAATAGTAGATTCAATTCCGATTTCAGAGTTACCGTCCGTCTATCATAAAATCTACTTTATCAGAAAAATCATTATAAATATCTTTTAAATTAGTTCCACTTAATCTTCCAGATATATTTGCACTAGGTGCAGCTATTGGAACTTTAGCATAATCAATTAGCTTATTTACAATTTCAGAACTAGACATACGAACACCAACATAATTGCTTCCAGCAGTTACAATATCAGGAACAATGTCTTTTTTCTTTAAGATAATTGTAAATGGACCAGGGAAGAAGGTTTCCATTAGTTTGTATTCTATAGGGGATATATCTTTAGCAACCGTTTCTACCATTTCTATACTATTTACAAGAAGATTTATTGGATTTTTTTTATTTCTATTTTTAGCATTATATATTTTTTCAACAGAAGAGGCATCAAGCCCATTTCCACCTATTGCATATACAGTTTCAGTAGGAAATATTCCTATCCCACCATTTTTTATAATATTAGAAAACTCTTTTATTTTTTCATCATCATATGTTTTGGTAATATCAAGATAATTGTTCATTATGAACCTCCATAAATGTTAATATATCAAATATTATACATTTTTTAAAAACTTTTTTCAAGTTTATACTATTATGATATTGACAAAAATATAAATAGAAGTTAACAGATTAAAAGGTTAAAAAACGCAAAAGAAAATTAAATGCTCTTGCATTAATATTAATTGCTATATGTTATTAACTGGATCTACTTAACAATATATAGAAACGATGCTTTTATGGATATAAGAACTATACTAATTAAATTTTAAATATATTAAGAATATTAAAATATATATGTGGATTTTAAAAAAAGATATGTTATAATAGACATATCTTTTTTAGGGGAAAAATGAAATGAGAATAAAAGAAACGGTTAAAAAGGAATTATTAGATTTAAGTGATGAAAAATATAAAGAATTTCATTCTAACTTATGTCCAGGAACAGATAATATTATAGGGATAAGAGTTCCAATATTAAGAGATTATGCAAAAAAAATATCTTCAAAGTACGATATAGACATTTTGTTAGATAATATTGATAATGAATATTATGAAGAAATTATGTTACAAGGTATGATAATAGGACTTTTAAAAGAAAAAGACTTTGATAAAATAATTACATATATAGAAAGATTTGTACCTAGAATAGATAATTGGGCAGTATGTGATGTGTTTTGTGCAGGACTTAAGATTACAAAAAAGAAAAAAGATGAAATGCGAAAGTTTATTTTGAAATATAGTAATTCAAAAAAAGAGTTTGAAATAAGATTTTTAATTGTAATGATTTTAGATTTCTATATAGAAGATAAATATTTAGAAGATAACTTTGAATTATTTGATAGTATAAAATCTGATAAGTATTATGTACAAATGTCAATAGCATGGGCAATATCAATTTCATTAATAAAATATTATGACAAAACAATAAAATATTTAGAAAAATGTAGATTGGATAATTTTACATATAACAAATCTATACAAAAAGCAATAGAATCATATAGAATAAGCAAAGAGCAAAAAGATTATCTAAGAACAATAAAAAGAAAATAAAAAAGATCAATTAAATTAAATATTAAAATTTTTTAAAAATGGTTTTACAAAATAATAAGTTATGATATAGTGATAGTAAATAAAAAATGGAGGGAAACATGAGAAAAGAAAGAAGAGTAGAAACAAATAAGGGAAAAATTAAGGTAAAAAGAAAAATGACAAGAGAAGAAATGGAGAAAAAGAAGAAGATAATAAAAATATCATTTTTGGCTGTAATTACATTAATAGTTTTATTTATCATAATGTTAATAGCAAGTAATGTTATAGTTTTTGATAAGAATAAAGAGACAAATTTAGTAATAAACAATAGAAATGTAACTCAAGATTTGAAAAATGGAGTTTTAATAAAAGATGATGTTATATATTTGTCAGAAGATGATGTACAAAACTTTTTTGATAAATATATTTATACTGAAGAGGAAAATGGAAAAATAATAACAACTTATGATAAAAAAATCGCAGAAATCGGATTTGAAGATAACGTAATAGAAATAAATGGTTCAGAAAAAGAAATTTATGCACATGCAATAGAAGAAAATGGAATTACATATTTACCAATTTCTGAAATGAATGATGTATATAATTTAGAAATGGAAAATATTGAAGAATCAAAAGTAGTTACTATGGATTCACTTGATAGGGAACAAAAGAAAGCAATTCTTAATTCCAATGTTTCAGTAAAATCATCTAAGAATTTAATAGCTAAAACTATTGATAAAGCAAAAAAAGGTGATTCAGTAGTAGTTATTTCAAATGATGGAAAATTTGTAAAAGTAAGAACAGAAAATGGAAAAATAGGATATGTAAAATCTAAAAAGTTAGATAGTGAATTTTTGGTTAGAGAAGCTATGGAAGAAGAAAAACAAATAGAAGGAAAGATAAATTTAACTTGGGATTATTTTTCAACGGTAGGTTCTGCACCAAATAGAAATGGAACAACAATAGAGGGCGTAAATGTTGTTTCACCAGCTTTCTTTTATTTAGACGAAAATGGAGATTTACAAGAAAATATAGGGAAAAGTGGTAAAAATTATATTAACTGGGCACATGAAAATGGATATAAAGTTTGGCCTATGGTATCAAATGCAGAAGCGGGAATTGAAGTAACTTCTACAATTATGAATAGTTATGAAGAAAGAAAAAAATTAATAGAAAAAATTGTTAGTTTATGTGTAGAGAATAATTTAGATGGAATTAATGTAGATTTTGAAAACATGAAAGAAGAGGATAAGGATTTATATTCAAGATTCATTATAGAATTAACACCAAGAATTAAAGAAATAGGGATGGTTATATCAGTAGACGTTACTGCACCGGACGGAGCACCAGCATGGTCATTATGTTTTGACAGACATGTGATAGGAGATGTAGCGGATTATATAGTATTTATGGCATATGATCAATATGGAAAATCAAGTGATAAAGCAGGAACAACAGCAGGGTACAATTGGGTTAAATTAAGTTTAGATAAATTCTTACAAACAGAAGAAATTGAATCAGAAAAAATAATATTAGGAATACCATTTTATACTAGACTATGGACAACAAATAGTGATGGAGAGGTTATAAGTAATTCAACTGTAACAATGAAAAATATAGATAATGTCTTACTAAGTGATGCGGAAAGAAATTGGAACGATGAATTAAAGCAATATTATGTTGAATATAGTGACGGAAATAATAAAAAAGAAATATGGATAGAAGATATTGAATCTTTAAAAGCAAAAGTATCACTGGTAAAAGAAAACAATTTAGCAGGTATTGGTTCATGGAAAAAAGATATGGAAAGTGAAGAAGTATGGCAAATGCTTGCTGAAGAATTAAAATAACTAAAACATAACCAAACTAATGTTAAGTTTAAGCTAAGTTAAGTCAATTGGATTAGATATAATTTAATGAAAAAATTTTTATATAAAAGCAGTAAAGGAATAAAATCAAGTAGAGCTACAAAAATAAATTACAAATTAGTAGTTTTACTTGATTTTTTGCTTGACATTACTGGATTTGAAATATATAATTAGAAAAACAGAAGCACTTTTGGAGGTAATTTGACTAATGCAGGGAAAAAATGTATTTTTTGCAACAAATAAATATATGGAATTATCAGATGAAGAAATAATTGCTAAAATAAAAGACGGGGATGAAAAAGCTTTAACATACTTGCTAGAAAAATATAAAGAATTAGTAAATATGAAAGTTGGAAAATATTTTTTAATAGGTGCTGAAAGAGAAGACATAGTTCAAGAAGGAATGATAGGATTATATAAAGCAATAAAAAATTTCAACGAGGAGAAGCAAAATAGTTTTAAATCATTTGCAAACATATGTATAGAAAGACAGCTTATAACAGCAATAAAAACTTCTAATAGACAAAAACATATGCCACTTAATTCATACTTATCTTTAAATAACGCGGCATACGACAAAAACGAAGAAAATAGTGTAGAATTAATAGATACTTTTGATGGAAAAAATGTAGAAGATCCATTAGAAACAATTATGAAAAAAGAATATTACGAAAATGTTCAAACTGAAATAGAGAAAAATCTAAGTAAATTTGAGAAGCAAGTATTAGATAGATTTATAAAAGGTGAAAGTTACAATGTAATTGCAAAAAAACTTGACACCCAAGTAAAATCTGTAGATAACGCGATACAAAGAATTAGAAAGAAAGCTATAAAAAACATGTTTACAGAAGATAAAATTTAAGATATTAAATAATTAAATAATTTAATTATTTGATTATTTGAATTGATTAAATTAATTAAATTGTTTGAATATTTGAATATAATAACAATAACAGTTTATATAAAAAGAAGTCAAAGTTATTAAACAATAAAAGCTTAATAAACTTTGGTTTCTTTTAATTTTATGGTGCTTCCAGCCGGGATTGAACCGGTGACCTCTGCCTTACCAAGGCAGCACTCTACCAACTGAGCTATAGAAGCATTTGAAAATTTGGGACAGGTCCTTTTGAGACATTTTGTCCAATTTGTGACATACCTTGTAAATTATATATCAATACTATGAAAAAGTAAATAAAATTATTGACTTTTTTTATTAAAAGTATTAAAATTATATACATAAGTAAAAACGAGTAAGAGAAAAAGTAAAATAAAGGTTGCTTATAAGAGAAAACTGGTCATAGGCTGAAAGCCGGTTAAAAAGTAAACATATTTGAAAAACTACCTCTTCAAAGTTTCTAATGAATAAGTTAGACGTGTTAGATACGTTATAATCTAATTAATTAAGATAAAAATAGGATGGAACCGTGTAAATTAATATATTACACTCCTATGGATTATAAAAGTCCATGGGAGTTTTTGTTGTTTATAAACGAAGATATGTCCCTAAATGGACAAAATGTCTTACTTGGACCTGTCCCAAAAGGGAAAGGAGAGAAAGAAAATAGGAAGGTAAGAAATAAAGGAGGAATTTTTATGGTAAATGTTTATTTGAAAGATGGTTCTAAATTAGAAATTGAAAAAGGAAGTTCTATTTTAGATGTAGCTAAAAAAATTAGTGAAGGGTTGGCAAGAAATGCAACTTGTGGTGAAGTAGATGGGAAAGTAGAGGATTTAAGATTTATAATTGAAAAAGATTGTAACTTAGTAATTCATACTTTTAAAGAAGATGATATTGAAGGGAAAAAAGCATATTGGCATACTACATCTCATGTTATGGCACAAGCTGTAAAGAGATTATTCCCAGATGTTAAATTTGCTATTGGACCAGCAATAGATGAAGGTTTTTATTATGATTTTGATGTTGAAAAACCTTTTACAGATGAGGATAAATTAAAAATCGAAGAAGAAATGAAAAAGATAATTAAAGAAAACATTGCAATCGAAAAATTTTCTTTACCAAAAGATGAGGCTTTAAAATTAATGGAAGGACAACCATATAAACAAGAATTAATTAATGATTTACCAGAAGGAGAAGAAATAAGTTTCTATAAACAAGGTGATTTTACAGATTTATGTGCAGGACCTCATCTTGAAAGTACAGGAAAATTAAAATCCATCAAGATTTTATCTTCATCAGGCGCTTATTGGAAGGGTAGTGAGAAGAATAAAATGCTTCAAAGAATTTACGCTATTTCTTTTCCAAAAGCTAGTATGATTGAAGAACATTTGAAATTATTAGAAGAAGCTAAAGAGAGAGACCATAGAAAAATAGGAAAAGATTTAGAAATCTTTATGACTCATAAATTAGTAGGTTCAGGACTTCCAATGTATTTACCAAATGGAGCAACTATTAGAAGAATTCTAGAAAGATATATTCAAGATAAAGAAATATCTTTAGGATATGACCATGTATATACACCATCACTTGCTAATGTAGATTTATATAAAACAAGTGGACACTGGGATCACTATAAAGAAGATATGTTTCCTGTTATGAAAATGGATAATGAAGAGATGGTTTTAAGACCAATGAATTGTCCGCATCATATGCTAATTTATAAACATAATATGCACTCATATCGTGATTTACCAATAAGAATAGGAGAATTAGCACATGACTTTAGATATGAAGCTAGTGGAAGTGTTTGTGGATTAGAGAGAGTTCGTCAAATGTGTCAAAATGATGCTCATCTATTTGTAAGACCAGATCAAATAAAAGAAGAAGTTGGAAGAGTTTTAAATTTAATAAAAGAAGTTTATCAAAAAGATTTTGGATTTCCTGCATCAGCTTTTAAATATAGATTATCATTAAGAGATAAAGCAAATAAAGAAAAATATATTGATAATGATGAAATGTGGGAAACAGCTGAAAGTCAATTAAGAGAAATTTTAAAAGAATTAAATATTGACTTTTATGAAGCAGAAGGAGAAGCAGCTTTCTATGGACCAAAAATTGATATTCAAATAAAGACAGCATTAAATCATGATATTACAATACCAACTTGTCAATTAGATTTTGCTTTACCAGAAAGGTTTGAATTAGAGTATATAGCTGAAGATGGAAAAGCGCATAGACCTGTTGTTATACATAGAGCAATACTTGGTTCTTCTGATAGATTTATTTCATTCTTATTAGAAGAAACCAAAGGAAATCTTCCAGTATGGCTTGCTCCAACACAAGTAAAAATTTTACCTATTACAGATGAACAACATGAATATTGTAATAATTTAAAAGATGGACTTTTAGCAAAAGGAATTAGAGTAAAATTAGATGATAGAAATGAAAAGACTGGATATAAGATTCGTGAAGCTCAACTAGAAAAAGTTCCATATATGTTAGTTATTGGAAAAAGAGAGGTAGAAGATAATTTAGTAGCAGTGCGTTCAAGAAATGATGGAGACATTGGAACAATGAAAAAACAAGAATTCTTAGATAAAATCTTAGAAGAAATAAAAAATAAAAAATAAAGATAATTAGAAGAAAGGAATTTGTAAAATGAAATTAGGTATAGTAGGACTCCCAAATGTAGGAAAAAGTACATTATTTAATAGTATTACAAAAGCAGGAGCAGAATGTGCAAATTATCCATTTTGTACAATAGAGCCAAATGTAGGTGTAGTTCCTGTTCCAGATGAGAGATTAGATAATTTAGCTAAAATGTATAATCCACAAAAAGTTACTCATGCAGTAATTGAATTTGTTGATATAGCAGGATTGGTAAAAGGCGCAAGCAAGGGAGAAGGATTAGGAAATAAATTTTTATCACATATACGTGAAACTGATGCAATAGTGGAGGTTGTTAGATGCTTTGAGAATAGCAATATTGTTCACGTTGATGGAAGTATTGATCCAATTAGAGATATTGAGACTATTAATTTAGAATTAATTTTTTCAGATATAGAAACAGTAAATAAAAGACTAGACAAGGCTAAGAAAAATTTAAAAGCTGATAAAAAGTATCAAGAAGAAATCGATTTGCTAGAAAAGATTAAAGAGACTTTGGAAAAAGGAATTTCAGCTAGAGCTTTAGAGTTTAATGATGATGAAAAGATTTTAGTAAAAGATATGTTTTTACTTACAACAAAACCAATTTTATATATTGCGAATGTTTCAGAAGAACAGCTAGAAAATGCTCAAAATGATGAAATGGTTTTAAGGGTAAAAGAATATGCAAAAAAAGAAAATGCAGAGGTAATTCCATTATGTGTAAAAATTGAAGAAGAATTATCTGGTTTAGAAGATGAAGATAAAAAAGAAATGCTAGAAGCTATGGGATTAGATGAATCTGGATTAGATAAAGTTATAAAGAAGAGTTATGATTTGCTAGGACTTATGTCTTTCTTAACAGCAGGAGAACCAGAAGTAAGAGCATGGACTATAAAAAAAGGTACAAAAGCTCCTCAAGCTGCCGGGAAAATACATTCAGATATTGAAAGAGGTTTTATAAAAGCTGAAGTGGTTTCATATGATGATTTAATGAGAGAAGGAAGTATGCTTCAAGCAAGAGAAAAAGGACTAGTACGACAAGAGGGAAAAGAGTATATTATGCAAGATGGAGATATAGTATTGTTTAAGTTTAACGTTTAAAAAACTTGTAATATAAATGTAATAAAAATGTCATAAAAAAACGAAAAAAATATATTGACTTATATAAATTTTAAGTATAAAATAATAAATGAATACAAAAGATATATGTATTTGGTGTATATTTTGCAAATTACTTGAGTTATATCTAAAAAAATGGTATAATTAGTTGTAATTGTAAGAATACTAATAAAAATATATGTAAGGTGAGGAGAATGAATATGAGAAAAACAAATTTAATTAAAATGATTTCAATCTTATTAGTAAGTGCAATGGTTATATTATTTGCTAGTAACGTATATGCTGCTAATGACGTTTATGATGATTTAACATTATTAAACAATACAAATAGTGGTTCAACAAATACAAATGTTACAAATAATACAGCAACAAATTTAACAACAAATAATACAACAAACAACACTACAAATAAAACAAATAATTCAAGTGTATACACAAACACTAATTTACCAAAAACAGGTTTAACTGATTCTATTCCAGTAGCAGCTTTAATAGTTATTCTTGGAATTTCAGCAGTATATGCTTATAAAAAAGTAAAAGATTATAGAAATATATAATAAATTTGTTGTTTTATAATATAAAATAAAAGCTATTAACATATTCTAGTTGATAGCTTTATTTTTGTTTTGCTTTAATTATTATTCTATTTTTGTTTAAATTATTACAACTCACTAATGTTAATTCTTTTGAATTTCTATCATAATTATAAATAGGGGACAAGTCATTTTCGTTGACTTCGTATTTGTTAGTTACATAATAAATAAATTTTATATTCATATAATATATACATATTTCATCATTTGCATCTAATTTATCTATATTACTAAAAAATATAGAATTATTATAATTATGTCCGGCTATGCAAATATTTCCATTATATAAAGGATTTGAGCCATAAAATTTGCATGGGGATATTTTTAGTTGTTCATCAGAAAGTGTAGAATATATTGTATATTTGATATTTATTTTTGGAATTTTAATTATTCCAAATATTTCAGTGGAGTTTTGGCTATCTGTATTATTATTTAAATTGGTAGTTAAATTAGTATAAGAATATAGATTAGAAATATTATAATTTTCTAACAATTTGTCAGATAATTTTTGATTATTAATTAAATTATTTATATTAAATACAATTAATACAATTAAAATAAGCAACAATAACAGAGAAAAAGTAAAAAGAATTTTAAAAATGTTTTTATTATTATTTTTATTATTTTTTTTAAAATTAACTTCAAGTATTTGATTCATTTATATTTCTCCATTCAATAAAATATATAGTTATTTTGTACAAAAAAGTAAATAATATTATTAATCGACTTGTAAAAAAATAAAAGTTTTGTTAAGATTGTTTTAACAAAAGAAAAGGGGTAAAAATATGTCTAATAAAAAAGCACAAGCAGTAAGGCAAAAAAAGAAAAATGTTAGGATTTTTCCAATATATAAAACAGTATCATGGGATTTATTATTTTATTTTCCTATTATATTCTTATTTCTTACACAAGTGAAAGGCTTTTCGGCAGCACAAGTACTATTTGCTGATGCTTTTTATACATTGTCAAATACATTTTGGCAATTGCCTATTACTAGAGTTGTAGACAAGTTAGGAAAGAAGAGAAGTTTAATTATTGGAAATATATTATATTCTTTAAGTATTTTGGCAATGATATTTTTAAATCAATACTATGAACTTTTATTAATTCAATTTATATATGCTCTGGGATATTCGATAAAAGGAATATGTGAAACAAATATTTTATATGACTCATTACCAATAGGTAAGAAACGAGGGAGAGTTTTTTCTAAGATAGATAGCAAATCAACTTCATATTTTTATTTGTTTGATGCAGTTTCTTCAGTTGTAGCTGGTATAACTTTTGTAATAAATGGATATATACCGATGATATTATGTTTTTCTTGTTGCATTATATCTACCGTAATTTCTTTTAAGTTTAGAAATACAACTATAGTAGAAGAGAAAGTAGAGACATCAACTTTTAAAGAATATAAAGAACAAATAAAAGAAGCATTTAAGTTTTCACTAAAATCAAAGAGAATGAGGTCATTGATTTTATTTAATGCAATAATAATGGGAATTATATTAGGAATAGTAAATTTAAGAAGTAGTATGTTAAGTGAAATGAAGGTTCCAGAACAATATTTTGGGTTTATATTTGCAGCATTACAATTTGGAGCTGCTTTAACTTCTAGTAAGGCAGAAATTATACAAAAGAAAATGAAAAATAAGACATTGGCATTTTTGTCATTACCATTAACTTTATCTTGTATTTTTATAGGATTTATTGGAGGAGATCCTTTATCAAAATCATCTTTAATTTTAATATTTTTACTATATTTGATACAATATGGAATAAAAGGACCTTATCAAGCTCTAATGACAAGATATTTGAATAATTTTACAAATAGAAAGATAAGACCAAAAATAACAGCATTTAAGAATTTAACATCAAATTTATGTAGCGCTTTAATAACATTTTTATGCTCACTATTACTTACAATTACAACAACAGCTAATACATTTATAATTATTGGATGTATAACAACAGTAGCTATTGTTTTACTATTAGATTATATGAGAGATAAAGTAGGATTAAAACCTGAAAAATACACTAAGGAAGATATGAAGTATAGTTTGACTAAAACAACAAAACAATTATAGAAAGAAAAATAAAATGTAAGTAAAAATTCTTACATTTTATTTTTATATTTTAGGAGTGATTTCAAATTTTATTTCGAAACAAGGAAAATATGAAGTTTCATTTGAATCAAGACAATCTAAGTATATATCTAATTCATCTAAATTTCTACAAGCAGAGATTATGACAGGATTTAATTCGTATTTGAACATTAATTCAAATGCTAAATCTAAAGCTTTAGAAATACTTCCATTATCTTTTTTTCTAATTAAATAAAAAGCTTCTCTAAATCTTGAAAGTACAGAATTCTTGTAATTAGACAAAGAAATAGTATATATATTATTTATTACATCTTGTATAGTAGAAAATTTTTCTCTATTTTTATTAAAAATATTTTTTACATCCTCATAAAAGAAAGGCAAATATGCTTTTTGGTCTTTTTCTGAAATTATTAAAATATTATTATCTTGAGGATGTTGTTGAATATTTATTCTAGAGATTGAATCTGAAGTTATATTTTTTTCAAAATTTAAAATTGTATTAAAAAGATTTTCTTCCTTTTTATTATATTCAATTAGATTAGCTTTAATTTCATTTATATTATTTTCTAAATCAGAATTATATAAATTGATAATTATATCAAGCTCGTTTTTTAAATCTTGAGCAGATGTAATTATCAAATCTATATCTGGAATTACTTCAGAAATTTTATCTTTTTTTATAATATATAAATCTATTATCTTATTTAATTTATTCTCTTCATATTTTATTGTTTCTAATAAGTTGTTTTTTATAAAATTATCTAAAACTTCAAAATCGTAAAAAAACATAATCAATCTTCCTTCTTTTATAATTATTATAATTATATATATAAAATTTTAGAAAGTAAATAAAATATATATTACATTTTCATTACACTAATTGAATAAGGAAAAAACATATGATAAAATGTATTTGAAAATTAAATAGAGGATAGAAAATGTATAAGGTTAGTACAACAGAAAAAGAAAGCTTTAGATTTAAGATATTTTTAAAAATTATATATGTATTAATATATGTAATTATAATTCCAATCTTGATATATAATTTTACGTTAATTATCAAGTCATTTATATTTAAAGATGAAATACCAGATTTTTTAGGATACAAAAATTTTGTAATTATATCTGAAAGTATGGAGCCAACAATTAATGTGGATGATAGTATTTTTGTAAAAGAGGTAGCAGAAGAAGATTTAAAAGTAAACGATATAATTTCATATAATATAAATGGTGAGACAATAACTCATAGGATAGTAAAAATCCAAAATGAAGATGGAGAAAAAGTATATATTACAAAAGGTGATAATAATATGGCAGAAGATAAGTGGAAGGTTACATATAAGGATATAGAAGGAAAATACATATTCAAAATTAATGGTTTCGGTAAATTTATGGAAATGTTAAAAAGCAAAGTATTTTTAGGAATATTGATCATATTAATAATTTTAAGTATTGTATATAATAATAATTTATCAAAAAAGAAACTTATTAGAAAAGAAAAAAGATTAAAATATGAAAGGAAATAGAAAGGTAAAAAGTTATGTATAAAATAGTATTTATAGATATAGACGGAACTTTGAAAAATGAAAAAAGAGAAACTACCAAGAGGACTAAAAATGCTATTTTAAAATGCACACAAAAAGGAATTTTAATAGTTATATGTTCAGGAAGACCTAAACATAGCGTTGAAGAAATTTCAAAAGATGCAAATGCTAGTAAATATATAATAGCTTCAAATGGAGCTCAAATATATGATTATGATGAGAATAAAACTATATTTTTAAATCCAATGAAAAAAGAAGCGTGCAAAAAGATTTATGATATAGCAATAGCTAATGATTGTAAGTTCATTATGAATTTAGAAGATCATCGAGTAATTACAAGAAAAGATTTTGCATCTAATCCTGCAGATATTCTATTAGATGCACCTATTGAAGAATTTATAGATAAGAATAAAATAATGCAGTGCTTAATACAAGATCCAAGTTTTGAAAAAATTAAAAGTTTAAAAGAAGAAGTAGAGAAAATAGAAGAGGGGGAAATAAAAAATCAATCAAAGTGTTTAACAAACCCCAATATTCCTCCAAGAGAGACGACATATTATGATATAGCAGATATAAAAACATCAAAAGGATTAGGAGTTGAAAAGCTTTGCAAATTTCTTAATATAGATTTAAAAGAAACTATAGCAATAGGTGATGATTTTAACGATATTCCTATGTTTGAAAAAGTTGGATTATCTGTTGTAATGGGAAATGCAAATGATACTGTTAAAAGATATGCTAAAATTGCAACTGAAGATAATGACAATGATGGTGTTGCAATTTTTCTAGAAGATTTATTAAATGGAAAATATTAAAAAGAAGAGATGATAATATGAAAGATGATATTGAAGTTTTATGTCATAGTTCAATAAAAATAACAGATGAAAATATAATTTATTTTGACCCTTTTCACATAAAAAAAGATTATAAAGATGCTGATATTATATTTATTACACATAATCATTATGACCATTTTTCTAAGGATGATATAGAGAAAGTTAGAAAAGAAAATACTAAAATAGTAATACCAAAAAGCATGCATAAAGAAGCGTTAGAAATAGATTTTAAAGAAGAAAACATAGTAGAGGTAGAACCAAATTGCGAATATATGGGAGATGAAATGAAATTTGAAACAATACCAGCATATAATATTGATAAGCAATTTCATCCAAAGGAAAATAATTGGGTTGGATATATTATATATATAAATGATATATCTTACTATATTGCTGGTGATACAGATATAACTGAAGAAAACTTAAAAGTTGTATGTGATATTGCATTAGTTCCTGTTGGTGGAACATATACCATGGATTACAAAGAGGCAGCTGATTTGGTAAATAGGATACATCCAAAGCTGGCAATACCAACACATTATGGAGATATCGTTGGTAATAAAGAAGATGGAGAAAGTTTTAAAAAGCTATTAAACAATGATATTGAATGTAAAATTTTAATAAAATAATAATTATAAATGAAGGGATTTATTATGGAAGAAAAACAAAAGAAAATTGAAGAATTAAATGGATTTAGAGATTTGAGGATAGTTGATAATTTTTATCAAACTTCAAGCTTTTTTCCAATGCCAACAACAGAGATAGGAACATTGAATGAAGATGGAAAGACGAATTTAGGCTCATACTCATTATGCTTCCCATATTATATAGCTGGTAAGGATTATTATGCTATGCTTCTTTGTTATAGAAATAGTTCTAATACAGCAAGAAATATATTAAGGACAGGAAAGTGTTCAATTAATTTTATTACTGATAAAAGAAAATATTTTAAAGAAGCTGTTAGACTAGGATATCCAGGAGAGACAACAGATGAAAAAATGAAAAACTGCATTTTTACATTAGTAGATGGAAAAAGAGTAAGAGAAAATCCCAATGAAGATTTTCCCAAGATAGTCCAAGAATCTTTTCAAGTATTTGAATGTACATGGGTAAGACAATTAGATGGAGCGGAAAATGATAAAGTACAAGATGAATATATGCCACCATATCATCAATTTAATGGAATAACTAGTGAACATGGTGCACACTTTATATTAAAAATTGATAACATTTTAATGAAACCAAAATATTATGATGGAATAATTAATGGGATAAATCCTAGAAGTTTTCCTTGTGTACCTGTTGATTATGGATATCGTGATAACAAGAATTTCTGGTATACAAGATTTAGAAGACCAATTGCTGAACCAATACCAGAAAGCAAGGAAATAAGTTTAGATACAGTAAAATATGCAGCTTCTAGAATGGATACAGATGTAAAGTTTACTGATGAAGCATGTGCAAAATTAGTAAAAGTTCCAAGAGTATTTTTAAATACAGTATTAAAAGGTTGTGTTGCTTGGGCAAAAGAAAATAATGTAACTTTAATTACTGAAAAAGAAATGGAGCAGATTCAAGATAAGAGAAATAAAGAGAAAAAATAAAATGTTAAAATTCGACTAAATTTGATGTTTATAATATAAACTATATTTACATAATTTCATATTATATATAAAGTAATATGAAAAGGAGGTAAATAAGTTTGAATTTAGAAGAAAAGAAAATAGGATTTGTACTAACAGGTTCGTTTTGCACATTTAAAAAAGTAATACCCAAAATTAAAGTATTAGTAAAAATGAAAGCAGAAGTAATTCCGGTAATGTCATATAATAGTTATAATTTAGACACTAAATTTGGAAAAGCACAAGATCTTGTAAATGAAATAGAAGATATAACTGGTAAAAAGATTATTCATACAATTCAAGATGCAGAGCAAATAGGCCCAAAGAAAATGACAGATATTATGATTATAGCTCCATGTTCTCGGTAATACAATGGCAAAACTTGCTTGTGATATTATAGATACGCCAGCTTTGATGGCCGCAAAATCACATTTAAGAAATGGATTTCCACTAGTAATTGCACCATCAACAAATAATGGACTTAGTGGAAATGCAGAAAATATTGGAAAGTTACTTAATAGAAAAAATTATTATTTTGTTCCATTTAGGCAAGATAATCCAATAACTAAACCTCGTTCTATAGTGTTTGATCCAGAATATATCATTAAAACTATTGAATATGCTCTAGAAGGAGAACAAATAAGTCCAATTTTAATATAATATAAATAGTAAAACATATAAATGGGTAATATAAAAATATATTGCTCATTTATTTTTATTATGATAAAATAGCAATGAGATTTAAATTAATAAGGAGAAGAAAAAATGAAGTGGAATTTAGAGGAAATCTTTAAGAATAAGGAAGAGTTTGAGAATGAAAAGAAAAATTTACTTGAAAATTTAGATAAAATTGAAAGTTTTCAAGGAAGGCTTTGCGATTCAGCTGACAATTTATATGAATGCTATAAAATAGATGAAAAAGCACTAGAACAATTTGAAAAGATTTATGCCTATGGGATGCTTAAATATCATTTAGATATGTCAAATCAAGAGAGTATAAAGATTTTTAAAGATGTAGAACAATTAAGCGCTATATTTAGCACTAAAACATCTTTCATTACTCCTGAAATAACATATGCAGATGAAGAAAAAATAAGAGAATATATTAAAGAAGATAGATTTAAAAATTATTTTAGAGATATTAATGATATTTTAGAAGAAAAGAAACATACATTAACTAAGGAAGAAGAAAATTTACTTGCAAATTATTCAGAAGTATTTTCATCACCTGAGAACACATTTGATATCTTGACAAATGCAGAATTTAAGTTTGGAAAAATATTAAATGAAGAGGGGGAAGAGATAGAGCTTACTGATAGTAATTATGGTATATATTTAAGAAGTAAAAAAGAAAATGTAAGAAAGAGTGCTTTTACTTTAATGTATAACAAGTATAAAGAATATATAAATACTATAACAGAGCTTTATCTTACAAATGTAAAAACTGATTCAATTACAAGTAAAGTAAGAAAATATAATTCAGATTTAGAGAAAGCAGTAAAGCATGATGATGCAACAGTACAAGTGTATAATTCTTTAATGGAAGCTATTGATGAAAACATAGAATCCAACTATAAGTATCTAAGGATGAAACAAAAATTATTAAACAAAAAAGATGTTCATATGTATGACTTATATATAAATCCATTTGAAAAAGAAAAGGATAACATTTCATATAAAGAAGCTAAAGAAGAAGTGCTAAAAGCTTTATCTGTTATGGGAAAGGAATATTTAGATAATTTAAAAATGGCCTTCAACAATAATTGGATAGATTTAGAGGCAAAGCCAAACAAAAGAGGAGGAGCCTATAGTATGGGAGTGTATGGAATACATCCATATGTATTACTAAATTTTGAAAATTCTAAGAGAGATGTAAGTACAATAGCACACGAATTAGGCCATGCTATTCATTCATATTATTCAGATAATAATCAAAGTATAATAAATTCTAATTATACAATTATGGTAGCAGAAGTAGCTTCAACTGTAAATGAAATTTTATTAAGCGAATATCAAATAGAAAATGAAAATAATAAAGAAAAAAAGAAAGAACTACTTTATGAATTATTAGAAATGATTAGAGCTACTTTCTTTAGGCAATCAATGTTTGCAGAATTTGAAAAAGTAATACACGAAAAAGTAGGCAAAGGAATTTCTCTTTCAGCAGAAGATTTAAATAAAATATATTATGATTTAAATAAAAAATATTTTGGAGATAGCATTGTAATAGATGAAGAAATACAATATGAATGGGCAAGAATACCTCATTTCTATAGTAATTTCTATGTATATAAATATGCAACTGGTATTTCTGCAGCAATAACTATTGCAAGTAAGATATTAAAAAATAGAGAACCTTATATAAGAAAATATATAGATATGCTAAAACAAGGGTGTTCTAAGAAGTCTATAGAATTATTGAAAATGGTAGACGTGGATTTAGAAAGTAAAGAGACTTACCTTAATACAATTAAATATTATCAAGAAAAAACTAAGCAATTAGAAGAATTATTATAATTAATTTTCGGAGGAATAATGGCAGAGACTAATAAAAATGATAAAAAAATAGAAAACAAGAAAAAACTAAAAATATTTGGAATAAGTATATGGACTATACTAACATATTTTATTTTTTATAGTATAATAGGATATGTTATAGAAAGCATATTTGGAATAATTACTAAAGGTGTATGGGAATCAAGACAAAGCTTTCTTTATGGGCCTTTTTGTTCAATTTATGGATTAGGTGCAGTTTTTATAATAGTATTTTCCCGGATATTTTAAGAAGAATAACTTCACTTTATTGATAGGTGGATATATTATTGGAACTTTTACAGAATATATAATTAGCTTTTTGTTAGAAATATTTTTACAAACAACATGGTGGGATTACTCAGACAGAATTTTAAATATAAATCGGAAGAGTATGCTTATTATATTCTATATATTGGGGAATCTTAACCGTTATTCTAATTAAATATATACATCCAAGAATAGAAAAGTTTTTTGACAAAGTAAAGACAAGATTTTTGGAAAAAACACTAAAAACAATTATAACTATTATAACAATATTTATGTTTTTAGACTGTGTTGCAACTTGCATTGCTCAAGATATGTTTATTACAAGAATAGCAGTAGAAAATAATATTGAATTAAAAGATATAGAATATAGAAAAAAAGAATATGAATTTATTAAGCAGAACCAATTACTTAACTGGTTATCAGAAAATCTTTGGAATAACAAGAAAATGATAAAAACATTTCCCAATATAAAAGTAGAAGATATAGACAAGAACCAAATTTATTTAGATAGCTTATTAAAAGATATACAACCATATTATTTAAAAGTATATGATAAAAAGCCTTAAAAAGGCTTTTTTACATATTTGCTAGAGGATTTCTTTCAACAGCATTTCGTATTTGATCGTTATTAACATGTGTATAGATTTCAGTAGTAGAAATACTTTCATGACCCAGAAGTTCTTGCAGTGCTCTAATATCAACTTGGCCATATTGATACATTAAAGTTGCAGCAGTATGACGCAATTTGTGGACAGAATATTTTCTGCTATCAAGCCCTGCTTGTTCTAATTCTTTATAAATTATATATTGAACTGTTCTTCTACTTATTCTTTCGCGTCTTTCACTTAAAAAGAGCGCTTTATCAGAATACTTTTTGTCATGCTTTGCATTTTTAGGACGTACAGCAATATATTCAGAAATAGCTTTCATACAAGCTTTATTTAAATATATAGTTCTTTCTTTATTTCCTTTTCCAATTACATTTAACTTACATTCACTAAAATCAATATCCACTAAATTTATACCAACTAATTCAGATAGACGAAGACCACAATTTAAAAATAAAGTTGTTATTGCGTAATCTCTTTCAAAATTCCTATTATCTTCGTTTGAAGCAACTTCAAGTAACTTTTTACTATCATCTAAAGAGAGATATTTAGGTAATCTTCTATCCAATTTAGGAGTTTCTAAATTTTGAGCAGGATTTATTTTAATCAAATTAGCTTTTACAGTTAGATAGTTAAAAAAAATTCGTATAGTTGATGCTTTTCTTGCACGAGTAGATGCTTTACTATGATGCACTTGAGTTAAATATGCTAAAAAAGCGTGTATGTCATCTAATTTAATTTTTTCAATTGTAGATATTGAAATATCTTCAATACTAATCTTAGAAAAATCCTCTTCATCGGTTAATTTAAAATGTATTTTTATAAATCTAAGAAAAGTAGTTAAATCATAATTATATTCTTTAACACTATTTGGTGATTTATTTAATATAGTTGTTGAATAATCTAAAAATGAATTTAAGTAACTAGGGTTTTGTTCATAATTAATCATTTGTTTACTCTCCATACATAATAAAATATTTAAAATAATAATATCACTTTTAGCATAATTTTAAAAGAGAAAAGCAACAGTTTTTAGAAATATTTTAATAAATATTTTAATATTTAACATTATTATGTTATACTATATGTAGTTTATAAAAAAGGAAAGTGATTTTAGTGCCAAATAAAAAAGATAAAAGAATTAGTGCTAAAAGCAAAAATAAAAAAAGAACAAATAAAAATGACATAGAGCCTGAAGACTTTGTACCAAAAGCGTTTAAAAAAGCAAAGAAAAACGATGATACTAATTTAAATGAACAAGATACAAAGAAAAGACGGAAGAAGAAAACAAAATAAAGCATCAAAGAAAAAGAAAACTGTCAATATATTAATAATAGTACTAATTCTAATTATTATAATAATTGGAGTTTTATTAGGAATTTCAGCTAACAATTTTAAAACGATTGCTCAGTCAATGATAATAAATGAAAATTCTAAAGTAGTAGATAAACAAGGAGATGTTATTGCTGAACTAGGCTGCGAAAAGAAAAACAGAAAAGCAAAATTAACTGAAATGCCAGAAAATCTAAAAAATGCTTATGTTGCAATAGAAGATGAAAGATTTTATAAACATAGTGGAGTAGATATAAAAAGAACAGGTGGAGCTATTTTGTCATATATATTTCATTTTGGTTCTTCGTCATATGGTGGAAGTACAATAACACAACAATTAGTAAAAAATTTAACAGGAGATTCTACAGACAGTATTACTAGAAAAGTAAAAGAATGGTGGAAAGCATGGCTTTTGGAAACTTGTTTATCAAAAGATGAAATCTTAGAAACATATTTAAATATTATATATATTGGACCAAATATGTATGGAGTTGAAACAGGTGCAACTTATTATTTTAGTAAAACTTCTAAAGATTTAAGTTTAGCAGAATGCGCATTTTTAGCAGGGATTAATAATTCACCAAATTCATACAATCCTTTTGGAGAACAAGATAATTCAGAAAAAATATCTAAAAGAACAAAAACAGTTTTAGGCAAAATGCAAGAATTGGGATATATAAATGAAGAAGAATATAATAACGCTATATCTGAAGTTGATAATGGTTTGAAATTTAAAAAGGGAACAATTGAATCTAAAGATGCACTTTATTCATACCATACAGATGCTTTAATATTAGAAATAACAGAAGATTTAGAAGATAAATATAATATATCAGAAGACTTTGCAACTAATTTCTTAAATATGGCTGGTTTGACAATTCAAAGTACACAAGATAGTAATATTCAAGAACAAGTAGAGACTGAATGCGAAAAAGCAAAGTATCAATTACCATCTAAAACAGGTGGAAATCCATCTCAAGCAGCAATGGTAATTATAGAACATAAGACAGGTGAGGTTTTAGGTTGCACAGGAGGCCTTGGAAAAAAAACTGAAGCCCGTTCATTAAATAGAGCAACACAAAGTGTAAGACAAACAGGATCTGCAATAAAACCTATTGCAGTATTGGCACCAGCTATTGATAAAAAAACAATAACAGCAGCTTCAATATTTGATGATACACAAAGAGATTTTGAAGGTGCTTATCATCCAGTAGATTATAGTAAAGAACTTGGAAAAATAACTGTTAGAAGAGCTGTAGAATCTTCTCAAAACATTCCTTTTGTTGAGATAATGGAAAAGATAAAACCAAAAACGGCAATAAAGTATTTAGAAAAAATGGGAATTACAACATTAACTAAAGAAGATGAAAATTTAGCTCTTGCATTGGGAGGATTGCAAAAAGGAATAAGCCCATTACAAATGGCAGGAGCATATGCAACTATAGCAAATGATGGGGAATATATAGAACCAACATTCTATAAAAAAGCTTCTAATAAAGCCGGAATAACAATACTTGAATCAAAGCAGACTAAAAGAAGGGTATTTTCAAAAGAAGTGGCATATATATTAAAAGAAATATTAACACAACCAGTAGAGGGAGACTATGGAACAGCAACATATTGCAAAATTTCTGGAGTAGATGTTGCAGCTAAAACTGGAACAACTGATGAAAATTATGATAGATGGTTATGTGGATTTACTCCATACTATACGGCTGCTACTTGGTATGGATATGATCAAAATGAGACAGTAGAATTTAATAATAGAAATCCAGCAGGACTTATTTGGGCAAATGTAATGGCAAGAATACATACAGGCTTAAAGAGTGCTAGGTTTGAAAAGCCAAATACAGTTTCAAGTGCTACAATTTGTGCTAAAACCGGAAAACGAGCAAGAACAGGATGTACAGATACTTACACAGAATATTTCTTATGGCTAACAGTTCCAGGATTATGTGATGAACATACTGGTGAAGAACTAACAAATACTAATACAAACACTAATACAAATGGAAACACCAATACTCAAGAAATAATTCAAGGTATAACTAATGATATTGATGCAACTGAACCACCTTTGGATAATATAGGTACAAATAGTAATTCACCAGATAACATAGAAAATGATACAAATACAAATAAAACTAACAACACAAATTCAAACAAAGTAAACAATTCAAATACAACAACTAATAAAGTTAATAATTCTAATACAAACAGTAATAGTTCTATAAATACTAATACAAATACAAATTTAACTTCAAACTCATCATTACAGACAAATAGTACAAATACGAATTCAAATAGTAATTCAACAAACACAAGCACAACAGAAAATAGTTTAACAGAATAATTTATATATAAGTTAGTTAGAGAATACTTCTTTAACTAACTTATTTTTATTTAAAATAAGTTAATACTATTTATGAGGTGTTGGTATGACAGAAAAAGAAATTATAGACAAGTGGAATCAAGGACTCGGTAAAATAACATTAGCTAAAATGTATAAAAGACAATATAACTTAAATATCCGAATTATGAGAGCTGATATAAAAAATAGACACAAGGGAAAATATATTAATGAATATGAAGCACTGTCTATTGTTGAAAATAAGATTTATAAATATATACGAAAAAAAATTAATATTATATATTTTATTAAATTAAAATAATAGTTATAAAAAGTTGAAAATTAAAATCTTATAATATATATTACTAATAGGGGAGAAGTTTTTTGCGCCGCTTAAAACTATATTAAATAATTATAAAATGGATAATAATTAATATATGAGAAAGAAATTTAATAATTATGGATAATTTTTATAATACAATCAAAAAGATATGCAATGAAAAATCGAAAGTAGCAATGTTTATAGATATGGATGGAACGATAGTAGAATATCTTATTTACTTAGATGGAGAAATATCTACAAACACTAAACGACGTCAGAAGCACAAGAAGTTATGAGTCATTATATCAGTAAAGAAATACTTGTTCCTCATTTACGGCATTATACTTTTGCTCATATTGAATTTTATTTGATGTTTCTTCTACACATTGAAATATCAACAAAAATTCATATATACCCCCATATTTACAAAATACCATATAGGGTATATAATAGTTCTGGTGGTGATAAAATGAATGAAATAAATAAAAGAAAAACTATTAGAAGCGAAGATGAAAAGAAAAAAATTATAAATCATTTAAACAGAATAAAAGGACAAATAACAGGAATTGAAAAAATGATTAATAATGATATTTATTGTAATGATATATTAATTCAAGTAGTTGCAGTAGAAAAATCTATGAAAAGTCTAGCAAATTCTATATTACAAACACATTTATATAAATGTGTAGCAGAAGATTTAGAAAGAGGAAACCTTGAAGTAATTGATGAATTAATAAGTTTATTCAAAAGATTTAATAATTAGAGGAGAGAAAATATATGAAAACAGAAAAAAATATTTTAACAGCATTTATTTTAAATATAGCATTTTCTATTTTTGAATTAATAGGAGGCATATTTACAAATAGTATATCTATAATATCTGATGCAGTTCATGATTTTGGAGATGCATTAAGTATTGGAATATCTTTAGTATTAGAAAAAATTAGTAAGAAAAAGCCAAACGAAACATATACATATGGTTATGTTAGATATTCCGTATTAGGAGCTTTAATAACAACTATAGTACTAACATTAGGATCTGTATTTGTGATAATTGGAGGAATAAATAGAATTTTAAATCCAGAAACAATAAATTACAACGGAATGATTATATTTGCAATATTTGGAGTAATAATTAATTTTTTTGCAGCTTATTTTACAAGAGAAGGAGAGTCATTAAATCAAAAAGCAGTTAATTTACATATGCTTGAAGATGTATTAGGATGGGTTGTAGTATTAATAGGTTCAATACTAATGAAATTTACAGATATTTCATTAATCGATTCAATAATGTCAATAGGAATTGCATTATTTATACTTATTAATGCTTTTAAAAATATGAAAAGTATATTAGATTTGTTTTTAGAAAAAACACCAAAAAACATATCAGTAGAAGAAATAAAAAAACATTTATTAGAAATAAAAGGAGTAATAGATGTTCATCATGTTCATATTTGGAGTATAGATGGTTACAACAATTATTCAACAATGCATATTGTTACAGATGAAAAAAATATAAAAGAATTAAAAAATAAAATTAGAGAAGAAATGAATGAACATGGAATTTGCCATAGTACAATTGAAATTGAAGACAAAGATGATATCTGTGATGAAAAAGAATGTGAAGTAAAAGCAAATAATGAAATTGGTCATCACCATCATCATCACTAAAATTAATAAAAAGAGAGATAATTATGAAAGAAATAAATTTAAAAGTAAAAGGAATGCACTGCGAAGGATGTGAAAAAAGAATAAAAAATGCTTTAAACGAAGTTGATGGAATTTCTGAAGCTGTAGCGAACCATATAGATGGAACAGTTAAGATTAGAACAAACAAAGAAGTTGATATACAAGAAATTAAAGAAAAGATTGATGATTTAGGATTTGAGGTTGAGGAAAATTAATTATGAAAAATATTATTTTAGAAATAGAAGGAATGACTTGTAGTGCATGTTCAAATGGATTAGAAAAATATTTAAATAAACAAAATGGAATTATAAATGCAAATGTAAATCTTGTAATGTCTAATGCAAGCATAGATTATGATGAAAATATATTAGACAAAGAAAAAATAGAAAAATACGTAAAACAAGCAGGTTTTACAAGCAAAGGGATTTTTAAAGGATTTAAAATTGAGAAGAAAAATAAAGTTGAAAAATTACAATTTATAATATTTACTGTATTAGCTATAATTTTAATGTATGTATCAATGGGACATATGATAAATTTACCAATATTAAAAATATTTGATCCACATCATAGTCCAATTATTTATGCAGTTACATTATTTATATTAGCAATATTGTTTCTAATATATGGATATGATATTCTAAAAAATGGATATAAGAATTTAATACATAGAATACCAAATATGGATACACTTGTTGCTATAGGGGTTATTAGTAGTTTTTTATATAGTATATATGGAATGCTTAAAATTATTAAAGGAGATTACAGTTATACAATGAACTTATATTTTGAATCATCAGCAATTGTAATCTATTTTGTAAAACTTGGAAGATATTTAGATAGCATGAATAAAGATAAAACAAAAGAAGCAATAAAAAAATTAGTAGAAATAACTCCAAATACAGCAACAATTGAAAAAGATGGAAAAGAAAAAATAATTACATTGGATGAAATAAAAAAGGGAAATATATTGATAAGTAAACCAGGAGAGAAAATTGCAGTAGATGGAGAAATTATAGAAGGAAAGGCACATTTGGATGAATCTTTTATAACAGGAGAAAGCAAACCAGTAATTAAAGAAGTAGGGCAAAAAGTTATTGCAGGCAGTTATAATTATGATGGATTTTTAAAATATAAAGCAGAAAAAATCGGAAAAGAATCTACTGTATCTGAAATAGTTAGATTAGTTATAGAAGCAACCAATACAAAAGCACCTATAGCCAAAATAGCTGATAAGATATCAGGATATTTTGTACCAATTGTACTTATTATTTCTGTAATAACATTAATAATATATTTATTACTTGGGTTTGATGTATCAACAGCTATTTCCACATTTGTTACAATTCTTGTTGTTGCTTGCCCTTGTAGTTTAGGACTTGCAACTCCACTTGCAATCGTTGTTAGTGAGGGAGTATGTATTAATAATGGAATATTAGTAAAAAAGAGTGAAATACTAGAAACGGCTTCAAAAATAAATACAATAATTTTTGATAAAACAGGTACATTAACTTATGGAAAGCTCAAGGTTTCTAATGTATATAATTATAGTAATTTGAGCGACAATGAACTTTTACAATTAGTAGGAAATATAGAAACTAAATCAACACATCCAATAGGTCTTGCTTTTTATGATTATATATCAGAAAATAATGAACAGAAAATAACAGTAAAAAATTTTGAAAATATTGCAGGATATGGAATTATAGCTAAAATTGAAAATCAAGAATATATATTAGGAAATAGAAAAATGGTCGAAAAATACTCTGTATCTAATGATCACCTAAAAGATGAACAAGAATTAACTGCAAAAGGAAATAGTGTTGTTTATGTAATAAGAAATAATGAAATAATTGCTTTAATTGGTTTAAACGATATTTTACGTGATAATGCAAAAACTACAGTGCAAAAATTAAAACAAGAAAATATAGAAACTATTATGATTACTGGTGATAACAAAGAAACTGCTGAAAAAATTGGTAAAGAATTGGAAATAGATAAAATTATTTCAAATGTATCGCCAAAAGAAAAAGCAGATATAGTAAAAAGATTAAAATCCGAAAATAGAAATGTTATGATGTGTGGAGATGGAATAAATGATAGTCCTGCACTTGCAAATAGTAACATAGGTGTTAGTGTGAAAAGTGGTACAGATATTGCAGTAGACTCATCAGATGTAATACTTATTAAAAATGATTTGAGTTCTATTTTAAAATTAATAAATATAAGTGAAAATACTGTAAAAAATATTAAGCAAAATTTGTTTTGGGCATTTTTTTATAATATTTTAATGATTCCTATTGCTATTGGAGTATTAAAACCAATAAATATTTCAATAAATCCAATGATTGCGAGTTTGGCCATGGTTATAAGTAGTTTAACAGTTATTCTAAATGCATTGAGATTAAAAAAGAATAAATAGGAGTGATACTAGTGAAAACAGGTTTATTACTAGAAGGCGGAGCAATGAGAGGAATGTAGACAGCAGGTGTTTTGGATATATTTATGGAAAATAATATAAAAATAGATGGAATTTTAGGAGTATCTGCTGGAGCATTATTTGGAATGAATTATAAATCAAAGCAAATAGGAAGAGTAATCAGGTATAATAAAAAATATGCAGGAAATAAAAATTATATGGGATTATATTCATTTATAACAACATGAAATATAATGAATGAGGATTTTTGCTTTAAAAAGATAGTAAATGAATTAGACCCAATAGATTTTAATACATTTAAAAATTCTGATGTGGAATTTTATGCTGTTGTGACAAATATAGAAACGGGAAAAGCAGAATATATAAAGATAGATGATTTAAAAGATAAAAATAGTTTAAATATCTTAAGAGCTTCTGGATCTATGCCTTTTGTGTCAAAACCAGTAATAGTAAATGATAAAAAATATTTAGATGGAGGAATAGCAGATAGTATTCCTATAGACAAAATAATGAGTATGGGGTTTGATAGAGTAATTGTTGTTTTAACACGACCAATGGGTTATAAAAAGAAAAAGTCAAATAAGATTTTACCTAGAATTTATTATAGAAAATATCCAAAATTTGTAGAAACTATAAATAAAAGATATATTAATTATAATCAAGCACTTGAGAAAATAGAACAATTAGAAAAACAAGGAAAAATATTAGTTATTAGACCATCGAAATTAGTTAATATTAAAAGAATTGAAAAAAACATTGATACATTGCAAGAAATGTACGATTTAGGAAAAAATGATACAATAAAATTATTAGATAAAATAAGAATGAAAGGATGATAAAGATGAGAAAAAATATTTAAAATACAGAGGCAATATTCCCAATGCCAGTATTAATGATAGCAACATATAATGAAGATGGAAGTAATGAATTGAAGCTCCAGAATCGATTTCAATGAGTTTTTATTAAAAAGTAGTATAAGTTATTGTTTAAAAAATAAGCTATAATTGGCCTATATCAAAGAATAGCAGATTTTGATAGGTAGGTACTTAAAACAAGTACTTTACTTTTGATGCCTATTCCTAATTGTGCAAAACTTTGATAATACAAACCAAATGTAATCTATTATTATTATGAATGGGATGCTACATTTAGTGTTTAAAATTAGGCATTATTTTTTTAATTACATTGACAATTATTTTATAATATCATATAATGCAAACAATAGTTCTTTTGACAACATACATAGCAATAAAAGAAAAAATAAATATAATAAGAACTAAATTTTAAATAAGGATGGTGTTCTTATGGAGGAAAAAAAGAATGAAATTATTTTATTCGAGAACCAAGGAGTAAAATTAGAAGTAAACTTAAAAGATGAAACTGTGTGGCTAAATAGAGAACAATTAGCTAAGTTATTTGATAGAGATATAAAAACAATAGGAAAGCATATTAATAATGCTTTAAAAGAAGAACTAAAAGATATTCCAACTGTCGCAAAATTTGCGACAGTTCAAAAAGAAGGAGAACGAGAAGTAACTAGAAAAATAGAATATTATAATTTAGATATGATATTAAGTATTGGTTATAGAGTAAAGTCTGATAAAGGTGTAATTTTTAGACAATGGGCTAATAAAATTTTAAAAGATTATATGTTAAAAGGTTATGCTATTAATAAAAAAAGACTAGAATATTTAGAAAAAACAATAAAATTAATTGATATAGCAAATAGAATAGATGAAAGATTGGAAGGAAATGATGCAAAAGAAATATTAAAAGTAATAGGAGAATATTCAAAAGCTCTAAATTTACTTGATGATTATGACCATAAAACACTAAAGAAAGTTAATGGAAATATTGATGACAGGAAAATCAATTATAACGATTGTATAGAAATTATAAATAAATTAAGATTCAGAGAAGAAAGTTCATTATTTGCGGTTGAAAGAGATAAAGGATTAGAATCAATAATAGGAAATATATACCAAAGTTTTGCTGGACAAGATATTTATAAAAGCATAGAAGAAAAAGCTGCTAACTTTTTATATTTAATAGTTAAAAATCATGTTTTTACAGATGGTAATAAAAGAATTGCAGCTACATTATTTATATATTTTTTAAATTTTTATGACATTTTATATAAAAATGGAATGCAAACAATTGATAATAATACATTAGCTGCGTTGACATTACTTATTGCTGAGTCAAATCCTAGGGAAAAAGATGTAATTATAGATTTAGTAATGAATTTTTTGAATAATGAATAAATAGTAATATCAAAGAATAGCAGATTTTGATAGGTAGGTACTTAAAACAAGTACTTTACTTTTGATGCCTATTCCTAATTGCGCAAAACTTTGATAATGGCTACCATTTTATGAATAAAATTCTCACTTTGCTATATAATATGTATAGCCATTTTTCAAAATTTCAGAAAAATTGATTTTGGAAAATGAAATGTTGTAATATTTTTGAATTAGGAAATATAAAAAAATTATACATGTTTAAAAAAATAACAAAAATAATGAAAATATTTAAAGGTGATAAATATAGAAGTAATTTTATTCAAAATTTAGCATTTGGAAGTTATAATAAAAATATAAAAAATGCTAAGTCAAAAAACTCATGGATTTGTTCAAATAATGAAACAGTAGAAAGCTATGATAATGATGAGCTTTGTGGGTTTATTTTCACATTAAATGGATTTGAGAATTTATTTAGGCTAATGAAAGAAATTTATCAAAAAGATGGATGGACGCTAAATAAGAAAGACTTGCCAATATTATTTATTGCAGGAAGTAATGAGACTGTAATTATAGATGAAGAAAAGTGGAATGAAAGTCAGGAATTCTTGAAGAAAATAGGCTATTCAAATGTAACAGGAAAATTGTATAAAAATTTAAGAGATGGAATTTTAAATGAAAAAAATAAACAACAAATTTATGAAGATATTATTAATTTTATATAAAAAGGAGGAGAATGTTAGTAAAAAACTAACATATAGTGAAAAATTATCAAGATATATTGATAACCAATTAGAATATGCTGAACAATCAGTGGCATTAGCATTACTTGCAGCTGAAGAAGCAAAATTAGCTTTCTTAGAAGCAGCAGAAGCACAAAAAGAATATGATGAAAAATATAGAGAAGAATAAGATTTTGTATAGTGGACAATATACAGGGAATAAAAGATATGGAAAAAATAATTGAAATTGATTTATTTGATAAATATGATTTAACAGAAAAGTATAATGACAAACACCTTTCTAGTGAGTTACTTGAATATATTATAGAACAAGCATCATTTGTAACCAAAAGAGATACTGTAAAAATTGTAATTAATAAAAAATGTTCTATGGAACAAGACAGTATCAAAATTATAACAGATGGATTAAAACAAGAATATAATAAAAGTTTAAAACTATATCATATCACTAATATACGACAACTATTTTTATTACTTTTAGGCATATTTTTCCTGTTTTTATCAACATTAATAAAAGAAGATGTAATATGGAAAGAAGTATTATTAATTGGTGGATGGGTTCCAATATGGGAAACGATAGACATAGAACTATTTTCTGATTTAGAAGGAAGAAGAAAGAGAATCATTTTAAAGAGATTATTAGAAAGTGAAATAGTAGAAAAGTAACACTAAAAATGTTTATAATTGAAAAAAATAAAAATGAATTAATTGTAAAACTCTTTGTTCATAATTAGTTCATTTTTTTAGTATATAATCTAAAAAATTAAAATATAAAGATAATACAAAATGAATAGTATCACTAATATTTAAAAGGAGGAATTCATTATGGAAGAAAATGAAGCAAAAAATGACATTCAAATAACAGAAGATGTAGTATCTGTTATAGCAGGAATAGCAATGAAAGACATTGAAGGAGTGGCAAAAGTAGCAGCAGGATTTGCAGGAGGAATTTCAGAAGCATTTGGAAAAAAGAACTTAGGCAAAGGTGTAAAAGTAGAAATCAATGAAAAAGAAGTAAAAATTGATGTAAGCATAATTGTAAAATATGGAGCTAAAATACCAGAAGTTGCAACAAGAATACAAGAAAAAATAACAGCAGATGTTGAATCAATGACAGGTTTTAAAGTTGTTAGCGTAAATGTCAAAGTACAAGGCGTAGAAGATAATACTGAAAGTGAAATAGAAAAATCATCAGAAGATATAGCAAAAAATGAAACAACAGAGGAGGAATAATAAAATGGAATATATTGAAAAGATTTTTAAAAAGACTGGTTGGATTTCCATACTAGAATCTGTGATATTTGCTATACTTGGAGCAATTGTGATATGGAAACCAGAAGGAACAGTAAAAGCAATTTCTTTTATTTTAGGTATCATTTTTATTATTGTTGGTATTGGTAAAATGATAAATTATTTTTCAGCAAAAGGAAAATATGACTTGTATAATTATGATTTAATATATGGGCTTATGGCATGTGTTTTAGGAATTGTTACAATCGTTTATAGTAATACAATAGGCTCTATATTTAGAATCATCATAGGAATATGGATTATATATAGTTCATTTATTAGAATGAGTTTATCAGCAAAATTAAAAGCATTAAAATTAAATATATGGATTTATAGCTTGATTTTAGCAATTATAATGTTTATATGTGGTTTATATATAACAATGAATTCAGGAGCAGTCATAGTAACCATTGGTGTTATGATGATAGTATATTCAATTATAGATATTATAGAAGATATTATATTTATGAAAAATGTAAAAGAAATATTCTAGATATGGAGGTTATTGTGCTATACACAGTTGAAACATACCTATTGCTATTCTTTATCTATTCAATTGGAGGATGGCTAATGGAAGTAATAGGCAAATTAATAGAAAAAAGAAAATTTGTTAATAGAGGATTTTTAATAGGACCATATTGTCCAATATATGGTCATGGAGCAATATTAATCACAATATTGTTACAGAAATACATTGATGATCCCATAGCTTTATTTATAATGGGAGTAGTAGTTTGCTCTATACTAGAATATTTAACAAGTTATTTTATGGAAAAGATATTTCATGCAAGATGGTGGGATTATAGTAGATATAAATTCAATATAAATGGTAGAATATGTTTAAGAACAATGATTCCATTTGGACTATTAGGACTTTTTATTATGTATGTGTCAAATCCATTCTTTTTCAGCATAATAGAGAAAATTCCTGAAAATATACTAAATATAATATGTATCGTATTAATGCTAATCTTTCTAGTTGACAATATCATATCATTTAAAATAATTAGCAATGTAAATATAACAAGTAAAAAAATAAAAGACAATACAGAAGAAATAACTGGAGAAATTGCTGAAGAAATAACAGAAAAAGTAAAAGCAATATTAGAAAAAAAGTCTACATTGCATAGAAGATTAGTACATGCTTTTCCAGAAATGAAAATGAGAATTAGAGAAAAAATAAAAAATAAAATAAATTAAAGAAAAATGAATTAATTATGAACAAAAATGTTCATAGTTAATTCATTTTTTTAGTATATAATTCAAAACAATACAAAATTCGACATTATTTGGATGCCGAGAAAATTTATAAAAATTAGGAGGAGCAAAAATGGGAGCAATTAAAAACAAAGCAATTGAAATAGCAATTAAACAAGGATTAGAAAAAGTAAAGGAGGATCCAGATAAGAATTTACCAAAATTAGTTGAGATAGTTAAAAAGTTTGACAAAGACAATATGTGGGAAAGTAAATATCAGTTTTTAGAAAAAGTAACAAAAGACAGAGATAATAACTGGAATCAATACATCAGAAATATAATGGAAGATATTGATGATGATATTATAGAAAAATTCTTATGCAATTTCATTGTAAATTCAGCTATTAAAGGAATATCAAGAAACCATGAAGTAAAGGAAAAAGAAGGTTGTGGAGCTCCATGGGCAATTGTTATGGATCCAACAACAGCTTGTAATATGAAATGTACAGGATGCTGGGCAGCAGACTATGGAAAAAGTTTGAATTTAGGATATGACCTAATGGATAAAATCGTAACAGAGGGAAAAGAAATAGGATGCTATTGGTATCTATTTACAGGTGGAGAGCCATTAGTAAAAAAAGATGAAGTTTTAAAATTATGCAAAAAACATAATGATTGTATATTTGTAGCATTTACTAATGCAACTCTAATAGATGAAGAATTTGCAAAACAAGTAAAAGAAGTTGGAAACTTATCATTCTCAATAAGTGTCGAAGGAACAGAAGAATCAACAGATTTAAGAAGAGGAAAAGGAGCTTACCAAAAAGTAATGAAAGCAATGGACTTATTGAGAGAAAATGAGATTTTATTTGGTTTTTCAACTTGTGCTACTTCAGCAAATGCAGAATATATCATGAGTGAAGCATACTTTGACAAGATGATAGAAAAAGGCTGTAAATATGGATGGTTCTTTAATTATATGCCAGTAGGTTGTGGAGCAAACACAGACCTTTTAACAACTCCAGAACAAAGAGAAGCTATGTATTATAAACTAGCAGAATATAGAAAAACAAAACCATTATTTACAGTAGATTTCTGGAATGATGGTAGATTTGTAGGTGGATGTATTGCAGGAGGAAAACACTATATGCACATAAATGCAAACGGAGATGTAGAGCCATGTGTATTTATTCACTATTCAAATGCAAATGTTAAAGATATGAGCTTACTAGAAACATTAAAACAACCAATCTTTAAAGAATATCAAAAAAATCAACCATTTAGTGATAACTTATTAAGACCTT
Organism: uncultured Clostridium sp.; assembly: GCA_945949485.1. Lineage (GTDB taxonomy): Bacteria > Bacillota > Clostridia > TANB77 > CAG-508 > CAG-269. Next base: position 34,348 of record CAMFER010000005.1, read on the forward strand.
GTCCATTATTAGATAATGAAGGAAAATTAGCAGAAATGGTATGTAGATGTGGTGCTCATTCAACAGATTTAGCTCATCCAGAGAATGTAAATGATTTATGTAGTAAATGTCATAATATATCAAGAGATTGGAAAGTTACAGCAGATAAGTTATGGGAACAGGAAGGACATGAAATAAAAGAAGAAGTATTTGAAAAATAATTGCCATTTGGCGTTGTTGTACTTCATTTGAAATCTAATCAATGTACCATTAGTACACCTCATAGATTTCAAATTCGTATGCCTAGCCAAATAACAATTCTTTTCCAAACTATATCTATATAATAGAAAGAAGGAATAAAAAATGAAAAACTATTATTTTACTTCTGAAAGTGTAACAGAAGGGCATCCAGATAAACTTTGTGATTACATATCAGACAGTATATTAGATGAATGTTTAAAACAGGACAAAAATTCAAGAGTAGCCATTGAAACATTTGTATCAGCAAATACAGTGACAATTGCAGGTCAAATAACATCAACAGCAAGACTTAAAATTGGAGAATTAGTAAGAGAAAAAATAAAAGAAATCGGATTTGACAATGAAAATACAGATATAGATTATAGAACTTGTAAAATTCAAGCAGAAATAACAAAACAAAGTCCAGATATTGCAATGGGAGTAGATACAGGAGGAGCTGGAGATCAAGGTTTGATGTTTGGATATGCCTGTGATGAAACAAAAGAATATATGCCTTATGCAATTGAAATGGCACACAAATTATCAAAAAAATTAACAGAAGTAAGAAAAACAGGAGAAATCGCATATTTAAGACCAGATGGAAAAACACAAGTAACAGTAGAATATGAAAACGATAAACCAAAAAGAATTGAAACTATTTTAATATCAACACAACATTTAGATAATATTTCAATGGAGGACTTAAAAAGAGATATTATAGAAAAAGTAATATGCACAACAATACCAAAAGATATGATGGATAAAGACACAAAGATATATATTAATCCAACAGGAAGATTTGTAATTGGCGGACCTCTTGGAGATACAGGACTAACAGGAAGAAAAATCATAGTAGATACTTATGGAGGATACGCAAGACATGGTGGTGGTGCATTTTCTGGGAAAGATGCAAGTAAAGTAGATAGGTCAGCAGCTTATATGTTAAGACATATTGCCAAAAATATAGTAGCCAATGGTTATGCCAAAAAATGTGAAATTCAAGTAGCCTATGCTATTGGAATGAAAGAGCCATTATCAATTTGCGTTAATACTTTTGGAACAAGTGAAAAAACAGAAGAAGAACTTGTAAAAATTATTAAAGATAAATTTGATTTAACGCCAAATGGGATTATAGAATATTTAGGTTTAAAAGAGCCAATTTATACAAGGACAACAAATTATGGTCATTTTGGAAAAGAAAATTTACCTTGGGAAAAGATAATAAAAATATAAATTAGAAAATATCAATAGTAAATGGATTAAAAATAAGATATAGCACTGTTAAAGTGAAATATCTTATTTTTAATTATCATATATATAATGCTGAAAAAGCAAAAAACATAAAAAGAGTTCATAATTAATTCATTTTTTAATTGTATAATATAAAAGTTAATAAAATTATCATAGCATAAAATAAACTAATAAATCTAATCAAAAAATCAAAGAAAGGAGTATTTATTATGCACAAACTAGGAAAAGCAATTTGCAAGCACAGAAGATTAATTTTAATAATTGCTTTACTACTATTAATTCCTTCAATTATAGGAATGAAATCAACTAAAATCAATTATGACATATTAGTCTATCTTCCAGAGGATGTAGAAACCATACAAGGAGAAAACATATTATCAGAAGATTTCAATATGGGAGCGTTTTCAGTAGTATTGCTAGAAGATATGAATACAAAAGATATTATAAAACTAGAAGAAAAGTTTAGAGAAATAGACAATGTAGAAAAGGTTGTAAGTATTGCAGATGTTTTAGGCACAAGCATTCCCGAAGAAATGATACCAGATGACATAAAAGAAAAAATATATAAAGATAATGAAACAATTATGTTAGTTACCTTCAAAGATCAAATATCAGCAGATACTACAATGCAGACAGTTGAAACTCTAAGAGAAATAACAGATGAGCATTGCAAAATAAGTGGGATGACAGCAACTGTACTAGACACACGAGATTTATCAGATTCAGAAATTGCTATCTATGTTGTAATAGCAGTAATCTTATGTTTAATCATATTAGAATTAGCATTAGATTCTTATGTAGCACCTTTTTTATTACTTTTAAATATAGGAATTGCTATTTTATATAATATGGGAAGCAACATATTTTTAGGAGAAATTTCCTACATCACAAAAGCAATAAGTGCAGTATTACAATTAGGAGTAACAATGGACTTTGCTATTTTCTTATATCATAGTTACATGCAAGAAAAAGAAACTATACAAGACAATGAAGAAGCAATGGCAAATGCTATCGGAAAAACACTATTATCAGTAGTAGGAAGCTCGCTTACAACAATAGCAGGATTTTTAGCATTATGTAGTATGGACCTTACTTTAGGAAAAGACATTGGAATTGTTATGGCAAAGGGTGTATTTTTAGGAGTAATTTGTGTAGTAACAATCCTTCCAGCTATGATATTAGAGTTAAATAACTTAATTGAAAAAACAAAACATAAAGAAATATTCCCTAAATTTACAGGAGTTAAGAATTTTGTAATAAAACATTATAAAATAATTTCCATAGCATTTATAATTATATTACCAATAGCGTTCTATGGTTATAAAAAAACAGATATTTATTATAATTTAGATAAGTCATTACCTGAATCTTTAGAAAGTGTATCTGCTAACAATGAACTAAAAGATAAATTCAATATGGTATCTATGGAATTATTATTAGTAGATAAAGACATTCCAGATTATCAAGTAAATAATATGCTAGATGAAATAGAAAATTTAGAAGGTATTGAATGGACTTTAGGTTATTCAAAAATAGCAGATTTAGGCATACCAAAAGAAGTCTTACCAGAAGATTTACTAGAGATTTTCCAAAATGATGAATATCAAATGATTATTATAAATTCAAAATATGAAATGGCAACAGATGAACTAAATGAGCAAGTAACAAAGGTAAATGAAATTATAAAAAAATATGATGAAAATGCTATTCTTGCAGGAGAAGGACCTTTGATGAAAGATCTAGTAGAAATAAGTAATCATGATTTTAATAGTGTAAATACAGTATCTATTGGAATTATATTTGTTATTATGATTATTGTATTAAAATCAATATCATTACCTGTTATATTAATAGCAGTAATCGAATTTGCCATATTTATTAATATGGGAATACCATATTATACAAATACAATAATACCTTTTATTGCATCTATTGTTATAGGAACAATTCAATTAGGAGCTACTATTGATTATGCAATATTAATCACTAATAAATATATAAATGGAAGAAAATGTGGTAAAGACAAGAAAGAGGCTATTAGTGAAGCATTAGGAACATCTATTAGTTCTATTGCTATAAGTGGACTATGTTTCTTTGGAGCAACTTTTGGTGTAGGTGTTTATTCACAAATAGAAATGATAGGAACTTTATGTACTTTAATGTCAAGAGGAGCTATTGTTAGTATGATTTGTGTTATTACTATATTACCATCATTCTTAATGATTTTTGATAAAATAATTTGCAAAACAACCATTGGAATGAAAGTTAAAAAATAAAAAGAAAGGATTTGATTAAAAATGAATAAAAAAGTGATTTCAAAAATAACTTCAGGTGTATTATTATGCACAATGTTAGCTTATACAACACCAGTACTTGCTTTTACAAAAGATGAAACAGTTTATTCTAAAATAGATTCAAATGGAAATAATTATAATACAATTGTAAATGACCATATAATAAATGATGAGCAGGAGCAACTAATTAATGACATATCAGATTTATTAAACATAAAGAATGTAAATGGTGATGAGGAATTCTCTCAAGATGGAAACAATTTAGCATGGCATGCAGAAGAAAGTGATATATATTACCAAGGAGAATCACAAAAAGAATTGCCAATAGAATGTAATGTGAAATATGAATTAGATGGAAATGAAATAACTGCAAGTGAATTAGTAGGTAAAAGTGGAAAAGTAAAAATAACAATTGAGTATATTAATAAAGATGCACATACTGTTAATATCAATGGAAAAGATCAAACTTTATATACACCATTTGTTGTAGTTTGTGGTACAATTATTGATAATAATAACAATAGAAATATTGAAATAACAAACGGAAAAACAGTAGATGATGGAAGTAAAACAACAGTTATTGGAATTAGTTTACCAGGTTTGCAAGAAAGTCTAAATATTTCAAAAGATAAAATAGATATTCCAAATACAATAGAAATTACTATGGATTCAACCGATTTTGAACTAAATAACATTGTAACTTATGTTACTCCCAAAGTTCTAGAAGAAAACGACATGGAATTATTTAAAAAACTTGATAAAATATATAATCAAGTGGACACTTTGCAAAGTTCAAGTAAACAAATAGAAGAAGGAGCAAATAGTTTAAAAGAAGGAACAGCTACTTATAGTGAAAAATCACAAGAGTTTAATAATGCAGTAGAACAAGTGTCAAAAGGAGTAAGTAGTGTTAATCAAAATTATTCAAAAATAGATGCAGGAATAAGTAGCTTAAATGATAGTAGTGCCACTTTAGAATCTGGAGCCAAAAGCGTAAGTGAAGGAACACTAGCTGTTTCTGAAAATTTGCAGACAATAAGTTCTAAATTAACCGAATTACAAACAGGAACACAAAGTTTAAAGCAAGGAGAAGTACAGTTAGAAGCAGGATTAGATCAAATAATAACAAGTGTAAGTACTATTCAAGGAACAGATAATTCTGCAAAAATTACTGAATTAAACCAATTAATAACAGCAAACCAAAATACTATAAATAGCTTAAAATCAGCAAATGAAACTTTAACTACACAACTTAAAGCAATTAAAGATGAGGAAACCAAACAAACAATAACTACACAAATAGAAACCAACAAATCAATCATTAAATTGTTAGAAACAAATATAGTAGCATATAATGAAACAATTTCAACCCTAAAAAGTGCTGACATGTCAAATATAAAAGAATTGCAAACAGCATTAAGTAATTTAAAACAAGGACTTCAAAGTTTGCAAACAGGAACAGATACATTATATAATGGAACAACAGCATTACGAACAGGAACAGGGGCATTAGCATCTAAAACAAAAGAATTAGCACAAGGAACACAAAGTTTATATGAGGGAACAATAAAAATATCAGAAGGAAGTGGAACACTAAATTCTGGTTCAACTCAATTAAAACAAGGATTAAATACATTAGATGCTGGTGGAACTAAATTAGGAACAGCAAGTAACCAATTAACAGAAGGTGCAAATACATTATCAGAAGGAGCAACTACTCTAGCAGAAGGAATAACAAAATTTAATGAAGAAGGAATAGATAAAATCTGTGATTACATTAATGGAGATTTAAAAGATATTAGTGCAAGATTAGAAAAATTACAAGAATTATCAGAAGATTATAATAACTTTACAATGCTAAATGATGGAAATAAAGGAAATGTTAAATTTATCATGATTATGGATAGTATAAAGAAAGAAGAAGATAGTAAACAAGATATTATACTAGATGATAAGCAAAAATAACATAATTTAAATCAAAAAAGTATTAAAAATGTAGATTTTTGGTACTTTTTTTGATATTATAGTAAAAATTTCAAAAAATTCATAAATAATTCATATTGATAGATTATAATAACAATATGTTAGGAGTAGTATAAAAATTGTTAAAAGTAAAAAATCCCCTTTTATTTTATGACCTATTCCTAATTTAGTAATGAATAGAGGGTAAAATATGTTTAATGTTTTAGTAGTAGAAGATGATAAGAATTTGAGAAAATTAATAACAACTTGCCTAAAAAGAGAAAATTATCAAACTTATGAGGCAACAAATGGAATGGAAGCATTAGAAATACTAGACAAAAATTATATAGATTTAATGGTAACTGATATTATGATGCCTGAAATGGATGGATATGAACTAACAAGAGAATTAAGAAATGCTAAATATAATATACCAATATTATTGATAACAGCTAAGAGCACATTAAGTGATAAAAAAGAAGGTTTTTTGTCAGGTGCTGATGATTATATGGTAAAACCAATTGATATAGAGGAATTATCACTTCGAGTAAAGGTTTTATTAAAAAGGTCAAATATGACAAATGAAAAGAAAATAAAAATAGGAGATTTAATACTAAATTATAATCAATTATCTGTTATAAAAGGAGAAAAGAACTATCAATTAGCTCAAAAAGAATTTTATCTATTATATAAATTACTTAGTACACCTAATACAATTTTTACAAGACAAGAACTAATGGAAGAAATATGGGGATTAGAAAATGAATCAGATTTTAGAACAATAGATGTTCATATAAAAAGAATTAGGGAAAAATTAGAAGATGTAGATGAATTTGAAATAGTAACAGTAAGAGGAATCGGTTATAAATCAATTATAAAAGGAGAAAATTAGATGTTTGAAAAAATTTTGGGTAAAAAGAAATCAATACAAAGATCATTAGTGAGAAGTTTCATTATATCAATTGCATTGGTAATTATTATTACTATTATAGAGTTTTCTATATTTGTACTACCATCTATTAATACCCAATTAATAGATATTAGTAAAGAAAATGTAAACAGTCTAATATATGTTGTAAGAAGATTTTTAGGAATAACCATAGTAAATATCATATTAATTAGCGTAGTATTGATTAGGATCAACACGAAAAAAATGTTGCAACCAATGAAACAAATTAATGAAGCAACCAAAAAAGTTACTGCTGGAGATTATGATATAGAATTAGAAACAAAGAGAGAAGATGAGATAGGAGAGTTAACACAAAATTTCAATAAAATGACAAAAGGCTTACAAAGTATAGAAAATCTACAAAAAGAATTTATCAATAATGTATCTCATGAGATAAAAACACCTATTTCTTCCATACAGGGATTCGCTAAATTATTAAAAGATAAAAATTTATCAGATAAAGAAAGAGAAGAATATTCAAATATCATTATAGAAGAATCAGAAAGACTAACAAATTTGACAGGAAAAATGCTAAAACTTGCAAAACTACATAATCAAGATAGAATTATTAATAAACAAGAAATTTTAATTGCAGAACAACTAAGAAAAGCTATTTCGCTATTAGATCCTAAATGGACAGAAAAGGGTATAAAAATAAATGTTAGTTTTGAAGAAAATATTTTTTTAGGAGATGAAGAATTAATATTTCAAGTCTGGATAAATCTATTAGAAAATGCCATAAAATTTTCAAAAACAAATGGCAAAATTGATGTTAAAGTATCTCATAAAAATAATGATATAATTGTAACTATAAAAGATTATGGAGTTGGAATGCAAGAAGATGAAATAGAAAAGGCATTTGAAAGATTTTATCAAATAGATAAATCCCACTCAGAAGAAGGAAGTGGACTAGGTTTAGCAATTGTTAAAAGAATTATAGAATTATCAGATGGAAAAATAGAAATCGAAAGTAAAGAAAATAAAGGCACAACTGTAATCGTAAAATTACCAAAACCAAGTGAAAAAAATAACAAAATAATTATAGAATAGAAATAAGATATAGCACATTGTCGAAAGTGCTATATCTTATTTTTCAATTAATATTCTATTGTTGTACATTTTATCCATAAATTCATCGGGATATTTATTATCAAGGAATACATCAAAACTATTTTTAGGAGGAATATTGTGTTTTCTTTCATTTTGTCTTGCACAAGCTACGCAAGAAATAGTAATATCAAAAAGCATAAAAGCCATTAAAATATAGGTTATTATTCTCCATTTTTTACTATTAATAATATTATCTAAGTTAGGTGTGAATCGCCAAAAAAATTTAAGAAAAACAATACCAATAATACCCCAATAAATACAATATTGAAGATTCGTTCTGCCATTAATGTTTAAAAATGTTCCTGAATAATCCCAAGAAACAGAGCCAAAGATTATTTCTTGCAAATAGGAACAAATAAATTCTAATAGTCCTCCAATAAAAAAACTAAGAATAAATACCTTTTTAGGTTCTTGTGTCTTAAGAAGTAAAATATAATATGCCATTGCTCCCAAACCATATACCTGTATAAAAGGACCATAAAGCAAACCTTGCCTTATTACAAAATGACCTCCAGATTTTATAAAAGCATAAATGGTTTCAACAACATATCCAAAAAAACTCCCTAAAATAAAAATCCAAAATAATTTCATAAAAAAAATCCAAGCTCTTTTTATCTTTTCCATATTTAACAACACCTACAATTAATTTTGTTTATTGTAGCAAAAAAATATTAACAAAATATTAACAAAATGCAATTTGTTAAAAAAAAGTTCATAATTCTTTGATAAAATACAAAACATAATAAAATTTGTCGAATAGTAGGGAAGAATAGAGAGGAAAAAATGTTAGAAAATATAGAATTTAGAGTAAAATATTCAGATGTAAAAGAAGATTTGACAATATCATGGGAAAGTTTAGAAGATATGTTACAAGAAGCAGCTATATTAGATTATGATCAATATGGATATGGCATAGAGGGTAGAAAACAAAATCATACAGCATTTCTATTACTATATTTAAAGATTAATATGATAGAATTGCCTAAATGGAATGAAATGATAACAATTAGAACTTGGTGTAATGAACTAGATAAAATTTATTGTTATAGAAATTATGAGATAATAAATAATCAAAAACAAGTTATTGGTACAGCTTTCAATAAATTATTAGTTTATGATTTGGAAAATAAAAGACCTAAGAAAATTGATGAGCAACTATCTAATAATTTAGAATTATATCATAAGTTCATTTATGATAATCATGCAAATAAATATAATAAAATAGAACATTTAGAAGAACAACAAACAACAAATACCGAGTATTTTAAAATACAAAAGCATGATATAGATATAAATGGTCATGTAAATAATGTAAAATATATAGATTTTGCACAAAATACAATAGAACCAATAAATAATGCACATAATTTAGATGCTTGTTACCAAAAAGAAATTACAGAACTTAATACTATAAAATGTGATACCTATAAAGAAAATAAGGATTGGATAGTAGAAATAAAAAGTAAAGAAGAAAGCAAGACACATGCAATTATTAAGTTTTACTAGAAAGTTTTGAAATTAGAAAAGAGGAAAAATGTATAATAAAAATATAGGTTTTACCACAGGAAAGTTTGCACCATTGCATAAAGGACATCAACTTTTAATTGAAACAGCATTAAAAGAAATGGATGAAGTTTATGTTGTGGTATATGATACAGATACTATAGATATTAATGTAGAAAAAAGAGCGAATAGGATAAAGCAATTATATCCTGATATTCATATTATTTATGCTTATGATAGTCCAAAACAATATGGACTTGATAAAGAAAGTGTAAAAATTCAGATGAATTATTTGTCAGAATTAATAAAAGATATTCCTGTAACCCATTTTTATAGTAGTGAATTATATGGGGAAAAGGTAGCAGAATACTTAAATATAGAAAATAGAATGATAGATTTAGAAAGAAAGATGATTCCAGTTAGTTCAAGCCTAATAAGAGAAGATTGTGAAAATAATTCAAAATATATGGAAAAATTTGTAGTTTCAGATTTAAAAGGATGTGGAAATAGCTTGTTATTCCTTAATCAAAATAACAAAATAGAGGTGATAAGATGTCAGAAATAACAAAAAAAGCATTAGCTACATCATTAAAGAAATTACTTTCTAAAAAAGAATTATCTAAAATAACAATTACTAATATTACGAAAGATTGTGGAGTTAATAGACAGACTTTTTATTATCATTTTAAAGATGTATATGATTTATTAGAATGGATCTATATGAATGAAGTAATACAATCAATGGAGGGAAATGATACATACGATACTTGGCAACAAGGTTTTTTATCTATTTTTGAATATGTGTTAGAAAATAAAGAATTTGTAAAAAATACATATTATTCTATTAGTAGAGATTTCTTTTTAAGATTTATTTATAAACAAACAACGGTATTACTAATGAATATAATAGATGAAAAGTCAAAGGGAATGAAAGTAAGAAGAGAAAATAAACACTTTATGGCAGATTTTTATAAATATGGCTTTGTAGGAATTATGCAAGATTGGATTGAAAGTGGAATGAAAGAAAAACCTGATAATATAATAAAAAAATTAAATAGCATAATAGAAGGGAATTTTGAAAATGCACTAGAGAAATTAAAATGTAGTAATTGAATACTACATTTTTTAATAAGAAACTACTATAAAATCAAAATTTAGACAAAACAAGCAAAATGTAAAAAAATCATACATTTGGTTTTTATTGTTTATTGTAAAATTTAAAATCTTATTTTTATAATAAGTCATAATAATAATGAAGGAGGAAAAATTATGTATTATAGTAGTGGAAATTATGAAGCATTTGCTAGACCAAAGAAACCAGAAGGTGTAGAGAGAAAATCTGCCTACATTGTTGGCTCAGGTTTAGGAGCATTAGCAGCAGCATGTTTTTTAGTTCGTGATGGACAAATGAAAGGTGAGAGAGTTCACATTTTAGAAAAAGATTCAATCCCAGGAGGAGCATGTGATGGATACCTTTATGAAAATTTAGGATATGTAATGCGTGGCGGTAGGGAAATGGACAACCATTTTGAATGTATGTGGGATTTATTCCGTTCTATACCATCAATTGAAACAGAAGGAGTAAGTGTACTAGATGAATATTATTGGTTAAATAAAGAAGATCCAAACTATTCATTAATGAGAGCAACAGTAAATAGAGGAGAAGATGCTCATACAGATAAAAAATTTGCTTTATCTGATAAAGGTGCAATGGAAATAATGAAATTATTTTTCACACCTGATGAAGAACTATATGATAAAAAAATTACAGACTACTTTGATGATGAAGTATTAAATTCAAATTTCTGGTTATATTGGCGTACTATGTTTGCATTTGAAAATTGGCATAGTGCATTAGAAATGAAATTATATATTAAGCGTTTCATACACCATGTTGGAGGACTTCCTGACTTTACAGCATTAAGATTTACAAAATATAATCAATATGAATCAATGATACTTCCAATGCTTAAATACCTAGAAAGTTTTGGAGTACAATTCCATTATGGAGTAAAAGTTGAGAATATTGAATTTGATATTCAAGAAGATAAAAAACTAGCAAAAAGAATTGTTATACTTCGTGATGGTACAGAAGATCATATTGATTTATTAGAAGATGACTTAGTATTTATAACAAATGGTGGTTGTGTTGAAAATTCTACATTAGGTAGTCAAAACGAAGTAGCACCATTTAATACTGAAATTAAACCAGGTGGAGGATGGGATATGTGGCGCAAAATTGCAGCACAAGATCCATCATTTGGAAACCCAGATAAATTTTGTTATGATCCAGAACAAAGTAACTGGATGAGTGCTACTGTAACAACTTTAGATGATCGTATTCCACCATATATTCAAAAGATTTGTCAAAGAGATCCATTTACAGGAAAAGTTGTAACAGGAGGAATTGTTACTGTTAAGGACTCAAATTGGTTATTAAGCTGGACATTCAATAGACAACCACAATTTAGAAACCAACCAAAAGACCAACTTGTAGGATGGATTTATGGATTATTTAGTGATAAACCAGGTAACTATGTTAAAAAAACAATGAGAGATTGTACAGGTAAAGAAATATGTATGGAATGGCTATATCACTTAGGAGTTCCAGAGGACCAAATTGAAGATATGGCTGAAAATAGTGCAAACACAATTCCTTGTATGATGCCATATATTACAGCATTCTTTATGCCAAGAGCAGCTGGAGATAGACCTTTAGTTGTTCCAGAAGGAAGTTGTAACTTTGCATTTTTAGGACAATTTGCTGAAACAAAGAGAGATACCATATTTACAACAGAATATTCAATTCGTACAGCAATGGAAGCAGTTTATACTTTATTAGATATAGACCGCGGAGTTCCAGAAGTTTGGGGAAGTGTATATGATATTCGTGATTTATTAAATGCTACTGTTCAGCTAAGAGATGGAAAATCAATTACAGATATGGATTTAGGACTAAAGGAAAGAATTGCGTTAAAAGAAGCTATTAAAAAGATAGAAGGAACTGATATAGAGAAACTTCTTAAAGAGTATAAAATAATTTAGTGGAGTGTATTTAATATATATAATGATTATAAAAGCAGGGATATACTTGCTTTTATAATCATAAATCTAATAATTAGTTATTCATATAAAAAACTAGATATTCAGAAAGAGGTTGGAATAGTGAGAAAATTTAATGAAATATGTAAAAGTGTAGAAAATATGGATGTTTTAACTTATAGTGCTGTATTAGCAAAAAAATCATTAGAAATATTACCAGCATTAAATGAAATTACAGAAGATGAAATTGATGCAGTAACTATATTTACAACATTTATAATAGGTTCAATAGTAGCAGATGGAAAGATAAAAGAAGAGGAATATTTACTACTATATCCAATGCTATATACATTTTTTGGAGATTCAGTAGATTATGAAGATTGTAAAAAGATTGCCAAAGAATTCAAACAAGAAGGAAAAGAATTAAAACAATATATTGATTATATTGTAGATATTTTCGGTTTGATTTCAGATGAATTAAAGGAAGATATTATAACAGCATGTTTGTTAATTTGTGCAATAGATGGCAATATATCTGCTAAAGAAAAAAATTGGATTAAACAATTAATAGACTAATATTATTCTTGCTAATTGTAGTAAAGCAATTAGCAAGAACATCCCCTTTTATTTTCAAGAGTTACTAGAAATAGTAACTCTGATATAGTGAAATTAGTAAAGTATAATAGAAAAGTGCTAAATGTAGTGAAACATATTTAGCACCATAACAACTTATTGTTAAGGAACTGCTTATAGGAGGGTAGTTCCTTTTTTAATTTTCTAAACAGAAATATATTTGTTTTTCTAAAAAACGAATACATAAATCAATGAAATATTTTAAACTAATTTTTCTTCCATCGTAATCTTCACTAAAAATCTCATAAATAACTTTAATATCAGTATTATCTAACATAGTATTTTAAGATTTGTCCATTGCAGATCTTACAACTTTATAATTCATAACTTCATTTTTTTCAGCAACTTTTATTATAAGTTCATTCATATCTAATAATAAACTTTTATCAGAATATGCTAATAAAATAGCATCCTTCAAATAAATTGTTCCTTTAAAATATGAAGTTAAGCCAATTTTTCAAAAAATATCATCGATATCTTTTTCAATTTCTAAAGTGTCTTTTAGAGTGTCTGCAACTAAATTAATGGCATCTAAAAAAGAAAAATCAGTTTGTTAAAAGTAAGAGATAAATTAAACCCTAAAACAAAAACCCTATTTGTTAGTAGATATGACTTAAAAATGAGTTCTACTGGTATTGAAAAAATCATTAAACGAGCTTATGAAAAAGCTGAAATTGATGATGAAGATTATTGTGTTCATACATTAAGACATACTTGTGCTACACTATTATATAGAAACGGTGTAGATATTAGAACAATTCAAGAAATATTAGGATATGTTCAAATTGATACTACAGAAATATATACACATTTGCATGACCAGGAAGTTATGGATGCAATGTTAGATCATCCTTTATCACAATTTAAAATGGCAAATGCAGAGGCATTTTGGCTTAATTTATAGTAAAGGAGCTGATATATAATGATAGATTATGAAAAGAAATTTGATACAAACAACATTCATTCTGTTGAATTGAATTTATTAGATGGACAAGTCGAAATAATTTATGGTAGTGATGCAACAGATGAATTAAAACAAGAAAAGATAGCAATGTTAAAATATACTTATGAACAAGTCTTAGTATCACAGTCTGAACAAGTAGATTCAAAAGCCAATAATCTTGATAATTTAAGTGGTTTGGGCAAATTATTAAGTAAAGATTTTGGTCAAATTCAGCCAAACAAGAACTTAAAGGTAATATAGATATTTTTATACTATATGTAGCAAAATAAGTAGGGAATAGGGTAATAGGCTATTTTAGAAGGAATTAAATAAAATAGAGATTTTAAAATAACTTTTTAAAATGAAAATAAAATTTAAAGATATTTTTAATCATTTTAAAATGAATTAAAATAAAAATATTAAAAGTAAAAAATAAAATTTTTATAATTAGATTTTAAAAAATTAAATTTTAAAAATTTTGTGCAAAGTTAATTTTGAATATGAATTTTTTAAAAAACGAACATTTGTATAAAAAGTTTGTAAATAAATTTTTATATTATAAATTTATAAAATCATTGTATAATAATTATATAATTTTAGATTACTAATCAATAATATAATTTCATATTATAGACACACCAAAATCGATTTTAAGACATTTTAATATTTTATCCAACAAGTTGCTTTAAATTTGATGTGTAAGTTTTAAAAGCTAGTCTTTATATATAAAATTAAGTATAAATGCTGATTTTCAGGCACCTATTAAAAATGCTGAAAAATGGCTAAAAAAACGACGCATGAGAATCGATTTTAAGCCGCTTTTTAAAATTAGACATATAGTTAAAATAAGGCAAAATACTGAAATATAAGGATTTGCGAATTTTTGAAAAAATAATCTAAACTTATATAATTTTTTTATAAATTATTAAGTTACAATAATGAAAAAAAATCTAACCAGGAATAATATAAAAAAATGAAGCTCCAGAATCGATTTTAAGAGCTTTTTATAAGAGAGTAATATAGTTTGTTGTTGTAATATTAGGCTGAAATAGGCTTTGCTAAAGGAATAGCGGGATTTTGGAGGGAGGACCATTTTGCATGGTTTTATATTTTACTCCTATTCCTTTTTGCACAAAACTTTGATAATGGACAGGTTTTTTGTACCTTATATCGTAATTTTTTTATTTATTGTATTATTTTTAAAGATATGTTTATAATATTATTACGAATTATTTTAAAAAATTGACTTTTTCGGAATAGAATAATATAATAATAATAGAGGTGATTGTATTGAAACTTATAAAAAGAAATAATTATTTAAAAAAGTTAATTAATGTTATAGGAACTCCAGATATTAAAGTATTAACTGGAATTAGACGTAGTGGAAAATCAAAATTATTAGAAGCTTTTAAAAATTATGTAGCTGAAAATATAAAAGATGTAAATATAATTCATATAAATTTTAATATTCCAATATTTGAGAACTTGATGGAGTACCATAATTTATATAATTATATAGAAGAACATTATATAGATAATAAAAAGAATTTTTTAATGATTGATGAAATTCAAATGTGTGATGGATTTGAAAAAGCTATAAATGGCTTACATACTTTAGAAAAATATGATATTTATATTACAGGATCAAATGCTTTTCTAATGAGTAGTGATTTAGCAACATTGTTTACAGGAAGAACTTTTTGTATTGATGTATATCCCTTCTCCTTTAAAGAATATTTAGAATATTATCAATATAGTAATATTCAAGATGCTTTTGATAATTTTGTCAAAGAAGGTGGAATGTCAGGTTCATATTTATATAAAACACAAAAAGAAAAATATGATTATATTTCAGATGTTTATAATACTTTAATAGTGAGAGATATAAACCAAAAATATAAAATAAGGAATATAGATGTTCTTAACAATTTAAATAATTATTTGATGGATAATATTTCAAATCTTACCTCATCAAATAATATAACAAATGTACTTAATAGTAATAATGTAGCTATTACGGATAAAACTATAAGTAACTACATTAAGTACCTATGCAATGCTTTTGCATTTTATAAAATTACAAGATACGATATAAGAGGAAAGAAATTGTTAAGCACACAAGACAAATTTTATCTTTCAGATCATGCATTTAGATATGCTTTATTGGGAACAACTAATATGGATTATGGTAGAATATATGAAAATATTGTTGCAATAGAATTATTACGTAGAGGATATGAAATATATGTTGGTACCTTGTATAATAAAGAGATAGATTTTGTAGCAACAAGAAGAAACGAAAAAATATATATTCAAGTATCTGATAATATTTCTGACGAAAATACATTACAAAGAGAAGTAAAACCATTATTAGAAATAAAAGATGCATATCCAAAAATCATAATTGCAAGAACAAGACATGATTTATATCAATACGAAGGAATACAAATTTATGACATTGCAAATTGGCTGGCAGAATAAATTATTAAGAAAAATAGTAATTTATCGCTTAAAATAGATTACGAAAGTTTATAAATATTATAGACAAATTTCAAATAATATTGTAGAATAATTGTCATAGGAAATGATGATAAACAGATGTGGTTTTGCCACCTAATTTTTACGAAATATCGTAGGAGAGGTGGTGATGTTTATGGTTAAAGTGATACTATTTTTTATAATATCCTTGATGTTATCTTTAACATTAAACGTTGCCTTGACAGCAGTTCTGTATAAGAACTGGGTTGATAAGCAACTACATAAATAAAAAAGCTCACATCTGTACTTTGCTAGGTAGATGTGAGTTTTCTCAATATATTTGGCAAAACCACGTTTGTGGATTTGTCATTTCCTATATTTATTATAAGCTATTTATAGATAAAAAGTCAAGAAAATTATAATAAAAAAATATAATTATTAAAACTAGAAGGAAACGATATGAGTGAATATTTTGTTCCAAAGCGAGGTACTGCATTATGATAAGGTGTAAATGGTGTAATTTAAAAAATGAAAAATATATAGAATATCACGATAAAGAATGGTGTAAACCTAACTTTGACGATAAATACTTATTTGAAATGTTAATATTAGAATCTTTTCAAGCAGGTCTTTCTTGGGAATGCGTATTAAATAAAAGAGAAGATTTTAGAAAAGCATTTGATAATTTTGATGTAGATAAGATATGTAGTTACAATGATGAAAAAATTCAAGAGTTATTAAAAAATAAAAAAATTATAAGAAATAAACTAAAAATAAATGCTGCCATAAATAATAGTAAAATTTTTAAGAAAATACAAAATGAATATGGTACATTTTACAACTATTTAAAGATATTTACCAATGATGTAATTATTTATGAAATAGATAAAACGACCAATCAATTATCAGATGATTTGTCAAAAGATTTACAAAAAAGAGGAATGAAATTTGTGGGAAGTACAATTATATATTCTTATTTACAAGCAATAGGTGTTATTTATTCACACGATGAAGAATGTTTTATGTATAAGAATAATTAGAGCGATAACTTACAATTTAGTGATTTGTTAGATAAATAGTAATTTGTTGCTGAGGTTGAATTTTAAAATTTAAATAAAAAAATTATAAATTTTTGAGGTGGGTATATAAAATATGCTCATCTTTTATTATGTTAATTAAATATTGTAT
>CAMFER010000006.1 GCA_945949485.1 uncultured Clostridium sp.
ACGTATGGTGGTGTGAGAGGGGAGAAATTCATTAAGAATTATCCTCTACTCGATTTGCTATTTTAGAATTGGCAACAACAGTAGGTGGTACTTCAAATTTAATATCAAAATATTTAAAGTCATCTAGGCAATTATCTTCTAAACAAGCTAGATAGATATCTAATTCATCCAATGACTTACATGCAGATATTATCGCTGGATGTAAATTGAAATTGAAAAATAATTCATTTGCTAATGATAAAGCCTTTAGTTTAGACTGTTTTTCTTTTTTGGTAATTAGATTATATGCTTCTCTAAATCTAGCAAATGCAGAAGGTGAATATTTTTTAAGAGGTATTGTATAAATATTGTCAATAACGTCTTTTATTGAATGATATGGATTATTGTCATCGAGTAAAATATTTTTTATTTCTTCAATTGTATATGGTAATAGAACTTTTTTCTCGGTTTCTGAAATTATTAATGTGTTTTCTAAAATATTTTCAGTAGAAATATCATCGTATAAAGAGATAGAAGAGTTATTATTAACAGTATTTTTAGATGATTTTTTTGAAACTTCTATAAAAATTTCATTTAAATTCAAAGTTGATATTTTAAGAATAAATTTTTCTATAGTATTTGAATTTTTAAATATAGATTCAATAGAAGATTCAAAATTTTTATTATATTCATTAATAATTTCTCTTAGTTCAGATACTTTTAATTTGGATATAGATTTATCATTTAACTTATCTAATTTCTTTAATAGTTTTTCCAGTTTTTTTATATTTTCATTATTTTTCTTCAAATTAGAAGAAGCTTCATTTAATAAACTAAAAAGAATATTATCAGAATCATATTCTAAATCTATTTTAATATCACTAACAAAGCTTTTTAAAAAACTTAGAATTTGTTTATTAAGACTTTTTTGTATAGTTAAATAACTATTTAAACTAATTTTTTCTATATTAATTAATCGAGATAAATTTTCTTTGGTTGAAAAATTAATCATTTGTGACCTCCAAGTATTATATGAAACGATTATATCATTAGAATAAAAAAAAGTAAATTAGTTTTTGAAAAAATATAATAAAAAAATAAAAAAATAAAAAAATAAAAAATGGAATTAAAATCATAATAAAAAGTATTATACAAAATAAAAATAAAAATAAAAATAAAAATAGAAAATAAAAAACAAAAGAAAAAAGTTGAAAAAAGTTGAAAAATAAAAAACGTTATGATATATTGGAGAAAAATAAAAAAATATAGAAAATAAACTGGGAGGAAAATTATGAAAAAAGTAATTTTAAATGTGATTTTTGTTATATATGCAATAATAGCAGTTTTGGTAACAATATGTCTATTATCATATAATCAATTTAGGGTAACAGAGTTTGGAGATTATTCATTACTTATAATAGATAGTGATGATTTAAATCCAGAATATCAAAAAGGAGATTTAGTAATTGTTGAAAAAGCAGATATTATAAGGGTAGGAGAAAAAGCATTTTTCTATAATACATATCAATCAGAAATACAAATAAAATTAGGTACAATTTCTGATTCAGAAAAAGTAACATCAACTGAAACTACTTATACAGTAGAAAATGACCATAAAATATCAAGTGAATATGTATTGGGAACAACAAAAACAGCAACAAAAATACCAACAGTAGGAAGTGTTTTAGGAGCTTTAGAATCTAAGTGGGGATTCTTGTTCTTAATAGTATTACCAGCTTTATTATTGTTCTTCTATCAAATATCTGTTGTGATTTCTGAAATAAAAGAGAATAAAGCAGATAAAGGAAAAAATAAGGATGAAGAAAAATAAGATTTTATTAAAAAGTCTAATATTATTATCTATTATACTAATCGCAATAATTGTATATCAAATTATACATATATATGCGGTTTTTAATAGTGAAGTTTCAGGAAATATAGAGTTTGAAAAAGGAAAATGGAATATATTTGTAAATGGAACAGAAATTTCGAGTGGAATTGATAAGGAGTTTGTAATAGATAAGATAAATGTGGACAATGCCGCTAATGTCAAAGAAGGAAAGTTGGCTCCGGGAGTTACAGGTGATTTTGAAATATCTATAAATCCAACAAATACAAATGTATCAGTAAGATATGATATAAGTCTTAATCAAGAAGGATTAACAAATAAGAATATAAAGATAAAATCTATAGAAGAAACGGCAGAAGGAAATAGTTTAATTAATACAGCTGAAAATACATATACAGGAATTATGCCATTGGAAAAAATACAAACAGGGGTAGTCAATAATATTAAAGTTGAAATAGAGTGGAAAAATGAAGAGGAAAATAATGAGGAAGATACTGAGCTAGGTGTGGTGTATAATTCTAAATTAGAAATTCCGATAAAAGTGCATTTTTCACAATATCTAGGAGAAGAAATAAAAGGTATGTAATTAAAGTAAGTATTTATATTGCAGGAGAAAAAGAGTGTTAAGTAAAGTAAGAAGATGTTTTAGGTGGCTGATAGGAATTATATTAAATATATTAATAGTATTGGTCACTATATTTATAATTATAGGAATATACTATTTATTTCAAATAAAGATATTAAATAAAGGTTATGCTAATTTGTTTGGATATACTTTTTTTCAAGTAGCAACAGGAAGTATGTCTGATACAATAGAAATTGGCGATGTAATTATTGTAAGGATAACAAAAGAAATAGAAGGAAATGATATTATAGTATATAAAGAAGAGGAAAATTATATAACGCACAGATTAATTTTAAAAAACGGAGAAGAACTAATAGCCAAAGGTGATGCAAACAACAGCGAAGATAAGCCTATAAAGTTAGAACAAGTATTAGGAAAAGTTGAAATAATAATTCCCAAAATTGGAATGTGGAGAGATATAATCATGACACCAGAAATAATAGGATTAATAATCGTTGTTATAGTACTTCTTTCATTTGTATTTTTCTACAATAAAAACGGAGGAAAAGATGAATAGAAAAACTAAAAGGAGAGTATATGTAAAATTAGTTATCTTATTACTATGCTTAATAATTGTAATAAGAATGTTTACATTAGTTTTATCTAAATATGAAAGCGAGACAAATTCAAATACGAATGTTGATATAGCTTTTTATTTATTAAATGAAGATTACAAGACTATGCAATTAAATTTAGCTTCAATATTCCCACAAAATGATGCATATGTATATACTTTTTCTATAGGAAATACTGATAGAGAAAAACAAGCAGAAGTTAATCTAGAATATGAATTGTCAATAAGAACAACAACAAATCTTCCTCTTACATTTGAACTATATATGAATCAAGAATATACAGATTCTAATGCGGTAAACATAGTAAAAACAAATGAGATAAAACAAGATGACGATGGTACTTTTTTTAGATATATAACAGTAGAAAAAGAAATATTAAATTATGATACACCTAAAACAAATACATATCAATTAGTTATACACTTCCCAGAGAATTATAATACAGAAGAGTATCAAGATATAATAGAAATGCTAGAAATAACAGTGAATTCAAAACAGATAATAAAATAAAAAGAAAGGAAAAAAGTATGCTAGAGAAAAAAACATATCAATTTAAATTAAAAAACAGATATAAAAGAAAACAGTTATTGATAATGTCAATAATATTGATATGTATGATTTCCTTAGTAATTGTTTTTGGAAGATATATTACAGATAGCATAAATAACTTTTTTATAAGAAGTAAGGAGTTTTATTTTTCAAGTGATAAGTTATCAGAAAATACCTCTGTATATCAAATTGACAATTGGTCAGGAGTTTCTGATTATACAATTGCTGTTAACATGAACAGTAGAAAAAACAATATAGAAAAAGCAACGTATGATATAGGATATGAAATAGAATATACTTGTACTGATAATGCAGTATGCCAATTAAATAAAACTGAAGGAATAATTTATTCTTCAACTAATTCTGATATTTTTAATTTAACAATAACTCCAAATATAGGATTAAAAACACGGGGACAAAGTAGAGGTAGAAATTGTTGTTAATTCTACAGCACCATACAAAAAAACATTAAAAGGAAAGTTTACATTAGTTGTAGGACAAGAAAATGTTTCTTATGAGATAGAAGATGCTGCTCAAAATCCATATATGGAATTAAATATAACAAATACACTAAGTTACTATATTGTTGACGAGGCTTTTGATCAATATTCAAAAAATGACAGAATAAATATAGATGATTATTTAGAACTATCTGAAGATAAAAAAGCTAAATGTCATTCAGCTATAGTAAAAATAGATTTTGACCCAAGAGAAGTGTTGCTTGATATAACAAGTGCAGAATATTCGACAGCAGTAGAAAGAAAAACTACAACAATTAATGGGTATACATATGTAAATAGTATTACTATAGAAATAGATGCAAGTTCAAGTGCAGATTTAAGGTTCTATAAAGTAGATGTATCAAAAGATTATACATATCCAAATGGAAATTCTTCATCGATATTACAAATTACAAGTTGGTAGAGGAGTATAAATTATGACTGTTAATATTATAAATGAATATATAAAAATAGTAAAAAAACAGATAAATGAATATATGAAATTAGTATTTGATAATAAATTTAAGAAGAAATACTGTGATTCTTATACTGAAAAATATATTAAAGTCAGATATTATAATTTTTATGAAGATGATTTTAATGAAAAAATGAGAACAAGAATATTAGATAATTTGAAAAAAGAACAAGAAAATCTTTGTATAGATAATATAGAAGATAGAGAAGTAATAGAACAAATGTGTATTTTCTTTTACTATGTTTTATATTTTGATAAAGTTATACAATCTAGAGATATAAAGAAAACTATTGAAAAAATTTCAAAATTAAGAAAAAGAGTTTTGAATATAGAAGATGAAGAATTTAATAAACTTGTTTATAATACTATGAAAGAATTTGAAAAAGAAAAAGAAAAATTAGTTGAAAGATTTGAAACAGATGATTTTAAATTGAAAATAACAAATTATCCTGATGAATTAAATGTTTATAGAGTTAATTTAAAATATAATTTTAATTTTCCGCTAGTATATAGTGAATTTGCTATAAATAAAGCTTTTAATATAGGAATAATAAATGAAGACAAACTTGCTATAGAATTCTATTTGATTTCTATTGAAGTATTAAAAGATGTTTTAAAACAAAATTTTAAGAAAAAATATATTCTTGAATTTGCACCTTCACTATTTGAAAAGCCAAAAAAATTAAAATCAATATTAAATATTTTAAATAACCCAATATTACAAGAAAAAGTTAGTATAAAATTAAGATATGAACAATTTCTGAATCACAAAGATATAGTTTATGAATTATTAAGGGAAGGATTTAGGATAACAGCAATATTAGATAGCTCATTTACTATTGATTATAAAAATATTGAAGATTTAAAAATGTTCAAATATATAATAATAAATAGCAAACTAGATTGCTATAATGAAATAAAGCGAAATAAGAAAAATTTAAATAATGTAATAGAAATATAGAAGAGGTAGAAAATGGAAACTTTTACAAGATTTTTGTATGAATTTTTATCACAATTTTTTTCTGGAATAATAACGATTTTAAAAGGAATAGGAACAGGAATTGGTCAAATATTTGATTTTAAATCATATCAAATGATTTTAGATGCATATAAAAATGATTTATCAATGCCAGAATGGATATTAGTAGGAATTGCTATACTTTGTTTAGTACTTTTAGTAGGTATGGTACTTCTATTAATATATTTACTAATAAGGAAGTATTTAAAATTTAGAAAACAAGCAATAAATCAAGATGAGTTATTAGAAGAAGTAGCTTCATTAAATGGACAAGTAGCTTCATTAGTAAAAGAAAAAGAAGATATTTTAGCGATGAAAGTTTCACAACTTGGTTTAAAACCAGGTGAAGATCCAACAGTAGAGATGGAAGAAGAAAAAGAAGAACAAGGAGAAAATGGAATAAGATTTGCCAAATTAAATACTATAGATGAAGAATACAAAACTTATAAAATTAAAGATTATGGAAATTCTTTTACATTGCCAGAACTATGCGAAAACTTTAGAAACTTTGCTGCTTCAAAATTAAGACTATATTATACAATAGATATGATGAGACTATTTATTTCAGCTCTTGCATCTACTAAATTAGTTATACTTCAAGGTATATCAGGTACTGGTAAAACATCACTTGCATATGCTTGGGGAAAATTTCTAAAACATGACTCTTGTGTTGCATCAGTACAACCATCATGGAGAGATAGAACAGAGTTGTTTGGATATTTTAACGAATTTACTAAAAAATTTAACGAGACAGATGTTTTAAAAGAAATGTATGTTGCAGGGTACACGGATGATGTATATACAGTTATACTAGATGAGATGAACATTTCTCGTGTTGAATACTATTTCGCAGAAATGTTATCAATACTAGAAATGCCAAATAAAGATGAATGGATAATAGAATTAGTGCCAAATAGTTGGAAAAGCGACCCTAAAAACATCCATGGAGGAAAATTAAAAATACCAGCAAATATGTGGTATATAGGAACAATCAATAATGACGACTCAACATTTATGGTTACAGATAAAGTGTATGACAGAGCTATGCCAATTGATATAAATGATAAAGGAAAGGCTTTCAAACCAATTGATACAGAAGCTCAAGATATAAATTATTCATATTTAAATAATTTATTTGAAACAGCTATGCAAGAAAACCAAATTTCTCAAGATACTTTGGATAAGATAGAGTTAATGGATGATTATGTTATAAGACATTTCCGTATAGCTTTTGGTAACCGTATTGTTTCACATATGAAAAAATTTGTCCCAGTATTTGTTGCATGTGGTGGAGATGAAATAGCAGGAGTAGATTACTTTATAGCTAAGAAGATATTAAGAAAATTTGAACAATTAAATATTGCATATATTAGAGATGAGATTGACCCATATGTGGAATTTTTGGACAAGACATTTGGAAAGAATAAAATGAAAGAATGTATTGAATATTTATTAAGACTTAAGAAATTAACTTAAAATGGAGAGAAAAAGATGAGTGATTTAGGTGTAATAGATTTATACGAAAATAATAACAAAAAAAATACTAAAGATTTTGTTGATAAAACAACATCAACTTTAAGAGTAAAAACTGAAACTAAAAAGACAATAAATGATTTAGAATGGATTCAAAAAATGCAAGAAACTATTCCTTATTTAGATAATATCTTTAGAGCCCCTAATCGTTTTATTATAAATGAAGAAGAAATTGTAAAAATAGAGTTGGCCAGAAAGATAACTGTAGACAGTATTAAACATTTATCTAAAAATACAAATTTAATCCAAAGTATTGATAAAAAGACAGGAGATGTTAGACCGTCAAAGATTTTAAATATAAATAAAGAAGAAAGTTATGATACTTATGAAAACAGACTTATTTATACATTAATACAAAATATGAAATTTTTTATTGATAGAAGAAAAAAATCTTTGGAAGCTATATTAGGAATAGAAAGTAAAAATAATAAAACATTAGAATATAATGCACAGACAAGTGCGGATAGTGAAAAAATAGAGATAAATCTAGCTTTGAAATCTGCGCTTGATCAACAGGAAGATAAATCTAATGAGAAATTAGAAGAAGTATTAGAAGAAATTAAGAAGCTAGAACAAAATATAAGTATGTTAACTAATTCAGATGTATATAAAGTTATAGAGAAAAAGCATATAAGTTTAGTTAGAGAACCAATAAAAAAGACAAATGTTGTGTTAAAAAATGTAAACTTTCAATATGCGATGAAACTTTGGAATTATTTAAGAGATAATTACGAAGATAAAACCAAACAAGTAGATGAAAACTTAGACTATGCTGATGAAGGTGAATTAAAGCAATTATTTGACGAAACTTTTATGTTACAATATTTGGTAATGAAAACATTAGATGAAGATGAAACTGAAACTTCACAAACAAGAGAACAAATTAAAGAAAATATATTAGAACAGATGATAGATAAGTTGGTAGATTTAGATTCTGGTATAACTCAGGAAGATTTAAATAATTTAATATCAAATAAATACGAAGTTATAAAGTACAAGAGAATGGAAGCTTTAAAAGAATTACAAAAAGTATTTAGAAAACATATTGATAAATATATTGAAAAAATAGGGGGATAAGATGAAAGAAATTTTAAAGAAAATAAAGGAAAACAAAATTTTGAAAGTAATTGGAAATATACTATATTTTTTATTATTTGTATTAGTAATATTATTATTGTTGGTAGTAATAATGCAAAGAGCTTCTGATAATAGTATTTCTGTTGCTGGTGTAAGAATGTTTACTGTTGCAACAGGAAGTATGGAACCTGTATATGAAGTTGGAGATGTATTAATATCAAAAGAAATTTCACCAGAAGATATAAAAATAGATGATGATGTTGTGTACAGAGGTGAAAAAGGAAGCTTTGACGGAAAAATAGTAACACATAGAGTAATAGATATACAAAAAGATGGAGAAGACTATAGAATAACTACAAAAGGTGTAGCAAATACAGAAAAAGATCCAGAAATAACACAAGATCAAGTTTACGGTAAAGTTGTATATAAAGTAAGAACACTAAGCCTTATAGCAAAATTAATTTCTAATATTTATATTTTCTATTTTATAATATTTATTCCTATAGCAATTATCATATATAGACAAATAAAAAATTTAACAAGAAAAGATGAAGAAGAGGAAGAATTAGAAGAGATAGAAGAGAGAGAAAAAACAAAAAAAGGTGAAGAGAAAAACAAAATTAAAGAATAAGAAAGGTTTAATAATGCATAAAATTGTTAAAATATTAAAAAAGATAAAAATCAGAAATATTATAATATTAATAATTTTATTAACTTTTAACACATATGCATGGTTTATTTATGCCACAAAAGTATCTATGGGGCTAACTGCACATGTTAGTTCCTGGAATGTGGAATTTATTACAGGAACAGGGGAAGAGATAACTACCAATATAGATGTTGAAGTTGACAGAATATATCCAGGAATGGAAGATTTTGAAAAAGTGATAGAAGTCCACAATAAAGGCGAAACTGCGGTTAAACTTAGCTATGAAATAAATTCATTAAAAATAATGGATGAATATTTTGAAGTTACAGAAGATTCAGGGATTACATCAGAAGAATTAGAAGAGCAAATGAAAACTACATATCCTTTTCAAATTTTAATAGAAAAAAATGAAGGAAATTTGGAAGAAGAATCAGGAAAAGGAAGTTTTAAGATTAGAGTTGTATGGCCATATGAATCTGGGAATGACGAATTAGATACTTTCTGGGGAAATAAAGCATATGAGTTCTATTCATTAAAATCTGATGAAAAATGCATAGAACTGAAAATGAAACTTATTGCAACACAAGGACAAAAAAACTAGTACTAAAAAGTACTAGTTTGAAATAAAAATTATTCTGCTATCTGTGTAAATGAAATATTAACTTTGAAAATTACAGGCGTTTGAGAAGTGGTAGATAAAGTATCATCAGTATTTGGCATTGTTTGCGTAGCTTCATCATCATTCCATTTCACAAATATACGTAATTTCCTTTTAGTAATATTGCTATTTAAGAGGATTGTATCTGATATATTTTCATTAAAATTGGAAAATTCAATTTTTTGACCATCATCAATACTATAACCTGTAGTAACAATATCTTTTACAGGACTATTTTCATCAACAGAAGTAGTGATTTCATATTTAAAAGAAACATCTGCATCAGTAAAGTCAAAATCTAAATCAAAATAACCTTCGGCAGTAGGTGCAATGATATTTTCTGCTATATTTTCATTTCCAGGAAATACTGGAACAATAGAGTTTGAAATATCTGTATTATTCTTTATTGATAAACTGTTAACTAAAATATTCCATCGGGCTATTTTCATTGAAGTATCACCAGAAGCTGAAGATAGATATTTTGCATAAGTTTGAACTAGAAAATATACTAACAAACATATTAAGATACAAATAATTAAAAGTAATATTTTTTTAGAATTTTTCATATAATCCCTCTTTTGTTTTTTTAAAAATTTTATCATATAAATTTATATAAATCAAGATAGAAAGATAATATAGAAAAATAATATACAAAAGTTAAAAAAGAAAGGTGAAATCATGAAAGATAAGCAAAAAGAAAAAAATGTAAAACTAAATTCAGAAAAGATAAAATTAAGAGAACAGAAAATTAAGCATATAAAATTAGGTGTACTAATCATAATTCTATTTCTAACAATATTATATTTCTTGCTATCCATAGCATATGAAGGTGGAAATTTCACAGTTTCACTTGATGAAAATTTTGCTAAAAAGTCTGGAATAGTAATGTATGAAAGCAAGGAAAATAAAGAAGATAAAAGAGTTTTGAAAGCAGAGCAAGCAGAGTATATTGATAATATATCAGTAAAATGGTTACCTGAAAATATAGATAATGAAGCAGAAGGAAGTCACAATGGAGATAACTATTTAGCATATACATTTTATTTAGAGAACAAAGGTAGTGAGAACATAAATTATTGGTATGAGATATTAATAGATGATGTTATAAAGAATGTGGATAGAGCAATTAGGGTTATGGTTTACAGAAATGGAGAAAGAACAATATATGCAAAGGCAAATGAAACTACGCGAGAAGCAGAAGAAGGAACGGAAAAATTTTATTCTGATAAAGAAGTATTAGTAGAAGGAAGAAAGGACTTTAAACCAGGAGATGTTGATAAATTTACTATTGTAATATATATAGAAGGAGATGATCCAGATTGCATAGATGCTCTTATAGGTGGAGAAATGAAAATGCATATGGAGATTACTGAAGAACATATAAAACAGGAATAATATTACAATAATATTACAAAAAATACAAAAATTACATTTATATTACAAAATGTTAACAAATATTGACATATATTTTGGGGTATGATATTGTTAGTACATAAGAATAAAAAAGATATAATTTAAAAAATATATCTGAGAGAGGGGTAAAAAAAATGAGTAAAAAATCAAGCAAAAGAAAAGCAAGTATCAAATCTTCAATACTATTGTTATTATTAATTGCAATATTATTAATTGCATCAACATATGCATGGTTTACTGCAAATAAAACAGTAACAATTAGTAGTTTGAATGTAAATGTGGAGGCAAAAAATGGTTTACAAATATCTACAGATGCACAAAATTGGAAAGCTGTAATTTCTAAAGAAGATATTACAACAAATGCATATACAGGAAATAAAAACCAAATACCTACAACGATGGAACCAGTTTCAACAGTAGGAACAGTAACAGATGGATTTATGGGAATGTTCTATGGAACAGCAGCTCCAGGAGATACAGGTAGTTATGAATTAACAGCGAAAGCAACAGAACCAGAAGCACAAGGAGCAACTGGAAAATTTATAGCTTTTGATATATTCTTAAAAGCAGATAAAGAAATGCAACTAAGTTTAACAACAAATTCAAAAGTTACAAGTACGGCGCCTGAGAAAGGACTACAAAACGCATCTCGTGTAGCATTCTGCTTATTAGGAAATGGAGAAGCTGATACACCACCAGCAACAGCACAAGGATGGAAAAAAGCAGGAACTTTAGGAGATGGAACAACATACTTATGGGAACCAAATGCTGATAGCCATACATCAGTAGCAGCAGCATCTGCAAATAGTACATATTATGGAGGATTATCAACAGTAAAAGCCGGAACAGGACAGGCACCTATTACATACTATGGAGTTAATAAAGCGATTGTAGATGGAGTTCCTTTATCACAAGTTAACAATGGAAAAGGTGGAGATGCTTTCACACAAGTAACACCAACAGCTTCAACAAATGCCACTATGGATGCAGCAACACAAATATTTACAGTTCAACAAGGTATTACAAAAGTAAGAGTATATATGTGGGTTGAAGGACAAGATGTTGATTGTGACAACTCTGCATCAGGAACAGGTTTAACATTTGATCTTCAATTAGAAGCACCAGAAGGAAACTAAAAAACAATTATATAAATAAAAGATGAGCAGATTAAATATCTGCTCTTTTGTAATGTTAAAAAGAGAGAAAAAAGTGATAAAAAATCTAAAAAACAATTAAAAATTAATAGACAAAAATATGCTGTTGTGATAGTATATAGATAGGAAAAAAATGGAGGAAAAATAATGGATTTTGAAAAATATAAAACACAAGATTTGATAAAAATATATGAGGAAATTGAAGATTTTTTATCATATTTACAAAAAGAAGAGAATGTTGAAAATAATTAATATAAAAAATACAAGAAAGGAAATATTAATATGCCAGAATTGAATTGCGCTGAAGAATTTATGGAAAAAATAGCTTCTATAAAAGAGGTTTTATCTACTATGCCTAAAAACAATGAAAAGAACATAAAAAAATACAATGAAAAGATTAGAGAATTAGAAGAAGAGTATCAAAAGTATCAAGAAAAGATATCAAATATTTTAGAAAACAAATTTTATAAAGCTACAAAAATAGACTCAAATAAAGAAATTGAAAATCTAAGAAATAGAATTGAAACCATAGAGAAAATTATATATTTGTTAAATGACAGTAAAACAGTTAGTGCGAAATTAGGTCTTGATAAAAATGCATATGCGTTAGGTAAATATTATAAAGAAAATTTAGAAAATACAAATAGACAAATATTTAATTGTATAGATAAGTTTAAGAAATTAGGAATAAATTTAACAGCTGAAGATTTTGATTATAGTATATATGCTAGTGAATATATGAAGACTTTTTTTGAAGTGATGGAGAAAAATGACCTCAATAGTGATATATTAAAAGCAAAATTTGAAGATATATATTGGAAATGCCCAGATATAATTACACATATAGAATTGAATATTAGAAATTTATATCTAAAAAATCAATCAGCTATGGATAAGTATTTACAAAAGGAAAAAGTAGAATTATTAAAAAAATGGAATAAAAAGCCAGAAGAAATAATTAATTCATACTTAGATTTGAAAAAAAGATTAAATGAAGAAACATTAAAAGATAGAAAAATACTATTAGATATGTTCTTGCAAAATAAATTAAATGTCGCAGATTATACTGACCAAAAACTGGAAAGTAATTTAGAAAAAATCTTATCGGAGGATGTTCATAAGGAAGAAAAAAATAAAGAAATTATTGAAAATATAAATAAGTTTTTAAATAGTTTATACGAATACAAAAATTATATGAGATTTGAATTCATAATTGAAGATATAAAAAAATACTATGAGAAGAAAGAAGAATATAAAAAAGTATATTCAGAAACCAG
This sequence comes from uncultured Clostridium sp., assembly GCA_945949485.1. Taxonomy (GTDB): domain Bacteria; phylum Bacillota; class Clostridia; order TANB77; family CAG-508; genus CAG-269. The sequence continues at coordinate 13,332 of CAMFER010000006.1, forward strand.
AAAAAAAATAGATAATGCAGAGAAAAAGTTAAAGAAGCTTAATAAGAAGATTAATTCGAAGTCAATATTTGTTAGTAAAGATAAAAAAACAACTCAAAATACAGAATTTAATGCTACAATAAAAGAACTTAAGGAATTATATAAAGAATTAAAAATGAATGAGTTTTATAATAAAATATACACAGATTTAAATGAAAATTCTACAATATATGATGTTTTATATCTTGCCAATGCACACTATTATTATTTAGTAGATTGCTTTATACGAAATAACCAAGAAATAAGTCAAGAAGAAATAGATGATAATGTTGAAGCATTGAATAACTTCTTATTAAATCCATATAATACTGTGATATATAATATACCATTTTTAGAGCAAAAAGATCTTGCCGTGATAATTAAAGACAGATATAGATTATTAAATTTTAAAGTAGAAAAAGAAAATTTAAGTGAAGATAATATAGACTCTTTAATAGATTTATTAAAAAATGTGTGCACAGGTATAAATATAAGAGAAGCTAAATTAGATATTGAAGAGATAGAAGAACTTTGTAAAATAAAGAAGATATTAAAAAAATAAAAAATTATAACATATTTACTAATATTGGAGTGAACATATGAAGAAAATAAATAAAAAGAAAATTATACTACTTATTATTTTAATAATAATGATTATAATTGAAATAAAAGCTTTTACAGATTCTAGAGCGACCAAATTATTGGATGTAGCTGCTAATATAATAGATGTTAGCAGTTTATTGAAAGACGAAAAATGTGAATTAAAAGCAACAAGTGAAGGTGAAAGTGGTTATTCAATAACATTGCCTAATATAGTAAATAATAAAAAAATTAGTAAATATTTAATAGAAACTAAGGATATAAATAATGATTTGGTAGAAAATGAAACATCAAAAGAAAAATATCAAGAAAAAAAGCCAGGAGAAAAGTTATATTTAACAGAAGAAGAAATAGAAAACAAATCAATAAATATTAAAGCAGAATATTTAAAAAAAGAAATAGACAATAAAGTTCTTTATGACACTGTAATAGAAGTAAAAAATAGTGAAATCGAAAGTGAGAAAGCAGAAGAAAATGAAGAAGAAAAAGTCGTTGTTACATTATCAGGATATATGCCAGAAGATGCAGAAGTTAAAGTAAGAGAAATCAAGAAAGAAGAAATAGAAGAAAATATAAGAAACTATTTAGATGAAAAAACAACACTTCAAATAGCATACGATATAAAAATAATATCAGAAGAAAAAGAATATGAACCAGAAGAATTTGACGAAAATATAGATGTAAAGATATTAGGAATTGATAATAACTTACAATATAAAGTTCTACATATTGATAATGATAAAAATACTAACCAAATAGAAGATGTTGAAAAAGAAGAAGATGAAATAAAATTTACTGCAAATCAGTTTTCAACATATGCACTACTAAGTGAAGAAGGAGAAGTCTCAGAAACATTGCAAGAAGGCAATAATGAAATTTCATTATTAGAAGAATCATCAGCTTTTCAATCAAGAAGCGCAATAATAAAAACAGCAGAACCATGGGATGGAACAACAGTAGCAGACTCTTTTTCGTGGGGAAGTGGAACAGAAGCAGAACCATACTTAATTTCTGATGGAGAAGAACTTGCATATTTAGCAAAGCAAGTTACTAATGGAAATACTTATGAAGGAAAATATTTTCAAATTGCCAATAATATAGATTTAGGAAATCAAGTATGGACACCAATAGGAAACAACCAAAATTCATTTAGGGGAATATTAGATGGTGCAGGACATACAATAGCAAATGCAAAAATAAATATTACAAGCCTACCAGATACTACTTATGAAACATATGGAATTTTTGGAAGTATTGGTGGAGGAAATACTAGAACAATAATAAGAAATATAGAATTCACAAATATAAATATTAATATGTCTGCTAGTGGTGATACTGGTAGTTCAAATATTTTTAATGTTAACCAAGATGATGAAGGTATTCATATAGGAATAGTTTCAGGAGCAATGTATAAATCTGCAAGTATACAAAATGTAATTGTTACTAACAGCCGAATAGAAGATAGTAACACAATAAACATTGTAGATAGCCCATTTCAGTTAGCAATAGGTGGAATGGTTGGATATATATCTAATTCATATAATGACAACTCCAATCCAGGAACTAATAATACATATCAAATAGATAATTGTTATAGTGAAACGATAATTGATATTGATGCAACAACAGATGTATCAGAGGGGGGATGGTTTGATCCAGCAAGAGATGGTAGAGGACAATATCATACAGGAGGAATTGTAGGAACAATAAGAGGACAAGCAGTCTGGCCAACCAATTGTCTATATAGAGGAGAAATTAATAGTAATGGTTTTATAGGACCAATATTTGGAGGTTTGATAAATAATACAGGTTATTCAGACTCGAGTACATTCCGAACTATTTGGAATGGTAATAATGCAGGAACAGTTGCAGCAAATAACATATATTATTCTGAATATAGAGCAGGAGGAACGACTTTTACACAAACTGTAACATCTGGAAATTCAACAGCAAGAAAAAGTAATACATCTAGTAATATAGGATATGTACAAGGTGTAAATAAAGGAATTTATACTAATAATTTAAATAATATATATAATTTATTTAATAATAATGTTACTGAAGAAAATAAATATGTAAATTGGTATTATACGAATGGAACATTTTCATTTAAAGAGAGACTTACAACAAGTGTTACTGAACCAGTAGATTTTACATATGAAATACAAATAACAGATGAATATAATATTGGTAATTATACACACAGATGGTATAAAAATGGAAATGAAGATACTTCAATCCAAGGAACAACATATGTATGGACACCTAACTATCTAAATGATGAAGAAATGATTGTAGTAACATATGATGGAAGTTACTATGCAATTGCGAAATTTGTTATTAAAAAAATAGGTGTAGATATTGTATTTAATATAAATCAATCTAATGATAGTGTAACAGCACATTTAGAAGGTGAAGGATTAAAATACACAACTGTAGATGATTATACTTTTCAATGGTATTCAGAAGATATAGTAGGAGATATTACATTAATAGAAAATGCTACAAGTCTTACATTAAATAATCTAGAAGAAGGTCTTGATTATAGATTGGTTGCAACAAATACTAAGATTCCACAACTATCTACTGAAAATAGTTTTACATACGGGGGAAGAACTGTAATATATGTTAATTATAACGGTGGTAGTGATTATAATGATGGATATACACCAGATACACCGGTAAGATCATTATCTACTGCATATTCAAAATTAGATAGTAATGGAAGTAGAAATAAAAATGTAATAGTAATTATGGGAACATATAGTTCAACATCATATATGAATAGTGCCACAAGTTCTACATATAGTAAAAATGTAACGATTACAGGAAAATATAAGGGAGTAGATTATAATGGCACATTGTATTTCTATAGTGGAACAAGTTCATATAGATATTTAACAGGAGATACAACATTTCAATATTTGACTTTCTACGGCGGAAGAAATCAAATGTATTTCTATTTACAAGGATATAGCTTAACAATTGGTGAACAAGTAGTAATGGATAATTACGCAAATGCTAATCCAAATCAAGGACTACTTGGAAATAATGCACCAGCTTTCCATATTATATGTGGATGGCTAAGATATAATTATGCAAAACTACCTAGAAACAATGCAGAAGTTATAATAAAAAGCGGAACTTATGGAAGAATTATAGGTGGAGGAAGTCCAGGAACAACAGGTGCTTCAAATTTGCAGCAAACTACTTCAAGAAACTTTATGGGATCTTCAATGGAAGATAGTTTTAAACTTGATATAACTATAGATATTAAAAATAGCACAACAGCTTCAGAGTATGATTACGATGTAAACTTATTGGTTGGAGGATCAGCGTGTGGTAACAATTATTCTAGAATAACAGAAAATATCAAGTCAGGTTCTGTAGGAAGACTATTAGGTGGAAGTATAGGGGATTCTAGTGATAGACCTAGCAGATGGGAGTATCCTATAAACACATTTTTAGGTATAGTAAATATTAATATGACTGGAGGAAGTATTGAAGAACTATATGGAGGATGTCTAGGAAGAAATATGAATGTTGTAGGTTCATCATCTGCAACAGGAAATATGTGTGACTCGTATTTTTATGGAACAGTAAATATAAATATTGAGAATGGATTAATAGAAAAAAATATATATGGAGCAGGTGCAGGTGGAGTTAGTGGATATAGCACTAATTCATCAGACCCATATAAAAGTTATGGAGCAGAATTTGATACCTCTGTAAATATAAACATTATTGGAGGAACAATAAATGGTAATATTTATGGAGGAGGATATGGATATACAGAATATCTTAATGCAAATGTTACTACAGAAGATGCTGGATCATTATATGGAGATAGTAATATAAACATTACAGGTTCTCCTACTATAAATGGAAATATATATGCAGCTGGGTGCGGATATAATATGTCTAGCAAACCAAATCTTGCACAAATGGAAGGAACTTCAAATATTGAAATATCAGGAACACCAAGAATAAATGGAGAAATATTTGGCGCAGGAGCAGGAGTATCAGGATATAGTGAAATGGCAAAACTTACTGGAACATCAAATATTACTTTATCAAGTGATTTAAATACAGCTGTTTATGGCGGAGGAAATATTGCTAAAGCAGAAGGAACAACTAATATAAATATACAATCTGGAAACCATACAGGAGATATATATGGTGGTGGAAATTTAGGTATCATAACAGGAAACACAAATGTTAATATAAATGGAGGAACATCAGAAAGAGTATTTGGTGGAGGAAATCAAGCAACTGTTACATCAGCAACTGTTAATATTAACGGAGGAAATACGAATGAAGTATATGCAGGTGGAAACTCAGCAAGTGTAGATACAACTAATGTATATATAAAAGGTGGAAACACAAACACTGTATATGGTGGATCAAATCAGACCGGAAATGTACAACAAAGTAACATTGAAACAACCTCTGGAACAGTAACAACTATTTTTGGAGGAAATAATATAGGCGGAAAAACAGAAGAAACAAATATAGCTGTTAATGGAGGAAATATTACTGATTCAATATACGGAGGAGGTAATAGAGTTGATACTACTACATCAATAGTGAATTTGAACAAGACAGATAATATAGTACCAAATGTATTTGGAGGAGGAAACCAAGCAGGTGTACCTAATACATATATATATTTAAACGGTGCAGATATATCAAATATTTTTGGTGGTTCAAATGCCACTGGAACAGTGCAAAAGAGTAATATAGAAACAAATAGTGGAACTGCTGAAAATATATATGGCGGAAACAACCAAGGTGGAGAAACAATTGAAACTAATATAAGAATTAATCAAGGAAATATTACAAACATATATGGTGGGGGAGAACAAGCACAATCAACTACATCAAATATAAATATTTATTCTGGAACAATAAAAAACATATATGGAGGAGGAAACAGAGCAGGAGTTACTACAAGTAATATAACAACAAATGGAGGAAATATAGACAATATATTTGGTGGTGCAAATATAAGTGGAACAGTTAACCAAAGCTATGTAACTACTAATGATGGAACTTCTACAGGAACAATAAAAAATGTATATGGTGGAAATAACCAAGGTGGAATGACAGTAAAAACTGATGTCACAATTAATGGTGGTGGAGTAGTAGATGCTTATGGTGGAGGAAACCAAGCTGTTACAGAAATTCCTTATATAAAAATATATGGAAATGTAAATGGAAGTGTATTTGGTGGAGGAAACCAAGCTGAAATAACTACAAACACTACAGTAGATATAAATAATGGAAACGTAATAGATAATGTTTATGGTGGTGGAAATGAAGGAGCTGTTTTAGGAAACACAAATGTTAGAGTAAAAAATTCCACATTACAAAATAGTTTGTACGCAGGAGGAAATGGCTCAAATGCAATTGTTTATGGAAATACAAACTTAATAATGGAAGGAAATAATACAGTAACAAAAAATGTCTTTGGTGGAGGAAATAAAGCAGCAACAGGTGATGAAAATAACCATAATTCTGTAAGCACAGTAAATATAGTTCGGAGGAACTATAGGAGGAAATGTATACGGAGGTGCTAACACTTCTGTTGTATATGGAGTTACAAAAACTAATATAGGCTATGATGCAGTGAATGACACTTCTTTAGAAATTGGAGATGTTGAAATTGTAGGTACAGTATTTGGAGGAGGAGAAGCAAATGAGGCTGGAGATGAAAACTATGACTTCTCGTTCATAAGTGTAACAGATGGAATTGATATTCAGATTGACGGAAATAAGCATAATGAGTTCTCTATTACTGGAAGTATATTCGGTTCAGGAAATGCTTCAAGTACAAGTGGACAAAGTTATATAACGATAAAGAATTATGGTACTGCAGATGATCCACAAAGTAATGTGTCTTTACAAAGAGCAAACTGCGCAACAATAATAAATTCAGCAATCTCACTATCAGGAGCTACAGATAGAACAAATGAATATTCAACAACATTCTTTTCAATAAGTAGGGTAGATGAAGTTAAATTAAAAAATAATAGTATACTGTATCTATGCAATGGTGCAAACTTACTAAAAAAATTAGATAGTGTAGTAGATGAAAATGGGCAAGAAGTAAAAGGAAAAGCAATAATTGATGAAGAAACAGGGGAAACTCAAAGAAATGTAGATAATAGAATTTATATGCTTGAAGGAAAAAACTTAAATATTGCAACAAACGAACAAGTAACAGCATATGGTGAGGTTTATGGAATGTTCTTCTTTGGATTATTCACTAATAGAATGAATCCAAGTACAAGTACAGGATTTTACCATCAAGGATATGAAAATGGTGATACAATAACTAATGAAGGAACATTTTCTTCTAACTCATATGCAATGGCACAACATATGGTAAATCATGATACAACAATTGATGGATTTTACACTAATTATAAAGAAGATGGAAAAATAAGAGTTAATTACATAGAAACTACTCCTAAAGATGACGTTTACTACATGTGGCTAGTCGGAGAAAAGATGGATGTAACTGTGTTTGAACTTTCACTAGCAGCTTCAAAATATGCAACACTAGGAACATATGAATTATTATTACAAGGATTTTCAGATCCAAACATTAAATTTTCAATATCAGGATTTTCTGCAGGACTTGCAAATGGAATTTCATTAGTAGATCCAAGTGAGATAGAAACAATAGCTCCAGATCAAGAAACGGCAGATTCGGTATATGGGTTGACAATGGAAACTGGTAATACTGGTTGGCAAAATAAAGGCAAAACTAACTTTTTAACCGCAAATGGAGGAACTTATACAGGAAACAATGACTATGATGCTGACAACTCTACTTATACACCAACATTTAACTTCTGTTTCTACCATTCACAAAACATTAGCAAAAAACAAGCATTAGGAGATGTAAGAATAAGACTACAAGTAATGACACCAATAGATGATTTAAATTATGATATTTCATATATAGATATAAATATAACTCTATCAAGTGCATTATATCAAGATGATTTCTTTGAAGCAGCAATAACTCCAGGTGAAAAATTTGGATTATTTACAACTACTGAAACAACTGTTACAAGTAAAAGTAATTTTTCTGTATATTATTCATTATATAAAGAAGAATTTTCAAATAGCGATTATTGTAAAGACTATAAAACATACAATAGAGTTTTAGTTTCAAGAGATGAAAACAATGTACCATATACTTTCCCTGAAAATACAAAAATAACAATGTTAGATATGGTAACAAATAAATATTACTATTATATAGTTACAAGTGAAGATGTAGTAAATAATAAATATATATATAAATTGTCAGACTTTATTGCAATGGGATCAACTAATCAAAAATTTGATGAAGCATCGGCTTGTGATGAATATTACAATATTGAGCAAGACCTTATATATGAAAACTATATTTTTCATGTGGGATTTGGAGATACAAATATTTCATCAGAGATAAAGAACAAATCACTACTAATGGAATTGAGAGATGATGGAAACCAAACATTATTAGGAGTACTTGGTATTCAAAGAGATATAATAAAATATACAGTTTACCCAAATCAAGATGCTACAATAAAATTAAATGCTTCAATAGAACCTGCTACAATTTATTTAGGAAATCAAATTGATTTGAACGTAGAAACAAAATTCAATCAAACGGTAGTAGTTTCAAAGACCATATATGACACACAATATTTTGACAAAAAATTAGGAATAAAAATATCTATTTATGATAATGATGGAAACAGACTAGGAATAGACAGTTTATTAGGTATAAATTTTGAACTTGATGGAAAAAAATATTATCCTAGAGTTGATGGGACAACAAGAATATGCATTGCTGATAAAGTAACAGATGTACTTGCAAAATTAAAAATAAATACAATGGAAAATTCAACTCTTGCAACACGGAGATTACAAAATTGTTATAGAATCTTTTGGCTCATCTGATGGTATATATTATGGTTTAGAGGCATCTGACAAAATTCAATTAGATATGACAATAATTAATTCAGCTTTTGGATTAAAAGTAATAACACAAGATAGATATAAGATTATTGATAGTGAAACAGGAACAGCAACAGATGGAAGTAATACTATAAATACTCGGAGTAGAATATTCATCTTCACTAAATAATCCTAATATTGCTATATCATTATATAGAAGAAATTATGATGAAGTATATTCAAAAGAATATACATTGGTAGATTTAAAAGATTACATAGCAAATACATTTAGAGAAACTGGAAGAGAAAAGGAATATGTAATATCTGATAATCCTCAAGGAAATCAAGCATATTATTTAACATTAAAACAAAACTTAATGACAGGAACATATAAAATAGTATTCAAACTATATGATGGTGATACATATGTTGGTGAGGCATATGAATACATAATAATTAAGTAAAGAGGAAGAGAATGAAATATAACATTGAAGCAATTGAAAAAAGAAAAGATATAAGTAAAAAATTTAAGTTTGTAGTTGATATTATTTTAGTAATTATAATTTATAATATAATACTGGTTTCTATATCATGTATAAATAAAATAGAAGAAATAAATATTTTTGGATATACAGGTTATAGAATTATTACTGAAAGTATGAAACCCAATATTAATTCAGGAGATGTTGTTTTAGTCAAAACTATAAATGGCGATAAAGAAGAAATAAAAAAAGGTGATGTAATAACTTTTAGAAAAAATCTAGAAGTTATTACACACAGAGTTATTGATATAGAAGAAAATAATGGTGAAAATGTATATGTTACAAAAGGTGACAATAACAACTTAGAAGATCAAGAAAGAGTTGAAAAAAGTGAATTATTAGGAAAAGTTGTAGTAGTTATTCCATATCTAGGAAATATAATAGGGATTTTAGAAAATAAAATAATTTTTTTAATACTTGTACTGATATTTCTAATATTACTTTTATATAAAATTAATATTCAAGAAAAGAAGGAAAATAGGAGATTGAAGAAGAAAATCGATGATGAAAAAAACAGAGATAAATAAAAATAAATCAAGAAAAAATGTATTAAAAACAGTACTATCTAAAATTTTATATATAATGTTTTTGATCATGGTAATATATAATATAATATTTTTAATAAATAGTACAATTACAAAAAAGGATTATCTTTCAATATTTGGAATAAGCATAAATACAATGAATTCTGATAAAATGAAACCAGAGATATTTAAAAATTCAATCATAATATCAAAAACAGTTGAAAGTAATGAATTAGAAGTGGGAGATAATATTACATATGTAGTAAGTAATGAAATAATAACTAGCAAAATAGTGAATATAATATATAAAGACAATGAAGAAAAATATATAACAAAATATATCCAAACATATTATCCAAACAACGAAGAGATATCAATAAATATGATAATTGGAAAAGAAGTTTTATCAATTATGGGACTTGGATTTATAGTGAAAGTAGCTCAAAGTAAAATATTTACATTAATTGTGTTAATTTTCCTAGTATTTAAATTTTTATATAATAAAGAAAAATATATAAGGACTAAAAAAAGAAGATTAAAAAAGAAAAGATTTGATGAAATTTAGAAAACCCAGTGTTTTATACACTGGGTTTAATTTTATATATGTATGTAATCCAAGTATAGCGTAATATTAAGGAATTAAATTGGATCTACATGAACAATTGTCTTGTATATATTATCTAATTTATTTACATCTTTTTCTAAATTGTCTGCTAAATCATGACTTTCAAATGTTGACATATTTCCGTCTAATTTAATAGTAATAAATACTAAATATTTGTCACCAACAGGAGTGGAAATAATGTTATCCAATTCTTTAATATCAGAATATTTTTTTGAAATATCAATAATAAGATTTTTAGTTTTATCATCAACACTAACATCCATCAAAACATTGTAACTTTCTATAAAAATTTTAATACCTGTATAGCAAATCCAGATAGAAATACCAATACCAACAACACTATCAAACCAATAAATACCAAAAAGAGCAAGAACGACTGAAATTAAAGTAAAAGAAGTAACAACGCAATCATTTCTATGGTCTTTCATATTAGCTTCTAGCAATATATTTTTATATTTTTGGTAAGCAATTTTTGTATATATATATAAACTTAATTTAGTTATAATTGTAACAATACAAACAATTACTAAAAACCAAGAAAAATTCAAATTATTACCTAATATTAATGTAGATACAGAATCAAATAGTAATTTTGCTGAAACAAGAATCATTGAAATACTTATAAACATTGAAAAAATGTATTCAGCTTTACCGTGACCTAGATTATGATCTTCATCATTTGGAACGCTTGCTATTTTATTGCCTATGAAAGTCATAAGAGAAGCAAATATATCTCCAGCGCTATTTACACTATCTGCAATCATAGCTTGACTATTACTAATAAAACCAACTAAAGCTTTAATAAGCAATAAAAAAATATTTCCAATAATACCTAACATACCAGCTCTTTTGGTAGTTTTAAATCTGTCTTCAAACATAAAAAACACCTCTTTTAAAAATTAAAAAAATTATATCACACAAAAAATGAAGTTTAAATATTTTTTGTAAAATTTGCAAAAAAAAAGTCACTATGGTATAATTATAAAGTACTAAAGTAAATAACCAAAGAGGTGGGAAAATGGCAGTGCTTGCATTAATATATATACTAATATTTTTAATTTTTGGATTAATACTATATGCAGTATTACAAATAAAATTATTTGGAATGAAAGTGAAAGATTTTTGGACCTTTATTGAAGCAAACCAAATGTTAGATAAATTATATAGATTTGCAAAACAATACGAAAATATGTCATCACAAGAGCAAGTGATTTATTTAGCAGAAGCTGAAAAGATATTTAAAGCTTTTGATAATGTTCCAGATGCACTTTGGGAAGAAGAATATGATAAATACAAAGAAGTATTAACAAAATACAAAGATATTAAAATGTTAAGATGGGCAGGAAATAAATAAAAAATAAAAAAATAAAAAAATAGAAAAATAGAAAATAAAAAAATAATAATAAAAATATAGTAAATATATAAAAAAATAAGAATAGGATAAAGATAAAGATAAAGTCAAAAAGAAACTAAATACTAAAAAAGTCTTGAAATAAAATTCAAGACTTTTAAAATTTTATAATAATCAAACTAAGGAATACATAAGCATATCTGAAAGCTCTTTTCATAAATAATCTTGTTTGTAAAACTTCCAAAGATTCAGATATAGCACAATATTTATCAACAAAAGTTAAAATAAATCCTTCTACAGATTTTGGAAATTCAATAGTAACAGGCCACATATGTTTTATAATAATATCTTTTTCTTTTTCATTTAAATTAAATAACTTACAAGCATTTTCACAAGCAGTTTTTCCATGAGTAAAAGCATGTAATCCTTTTTTATTAGGCTGCTTTTTTCGCCAATCATACAAAAATAAATCATGTAGCATAGCAGCTCTAGTAGCAGAACTATAATCTAAATCATATTTTTTACAAATTAAGTAGCAATAATATGCAGCGGTATAGCAATGTTCAAAACAACTAGTTTCATAATGTTGTCTATATTTTTTCATTTCTTGCACAGTATCATTTTCTATAAGTTCTCTAATAATACTTTGAAATTCTTTATCATTATCCATTAATTCCTTAATGTTTACTTTCATAAAAACAATCCCTCAAATTCTTTTTAAATCTTATGTGTATCCATACAATAATATAATAGCATAAAAATAATGATGTGTGCAACAATATTAATAAAAATTTAAGACATTTAATTCCAGGAATGTATTGTATCACTTATTTTGGTGGATTTTGTCAAATTATAGAAAATGTTATTAATCTTTAGTAAATACATAAATATTTAAATTTTTATTAATTTTACTATAAAATGTTGCATTAATTTAATAAAAATAGTATAATAATAAATGTAGCATAATAAAATTTAAAAGGATAAAATATTAAAATAAAAAGAGAGGTTTTAAAATGGATTATTTATATATACTAAGAGAAGCGTTAGTATGGATTGTAACAATATTTTGGTTATATCAAATTATGGTTAGTTTATGCTCATTGGTTAAAATAAAAGAAAAGCCTTTAAAAATCAACAAAAATCATAAATTTATGGCGATTATTCCAGCACATAATGAAGAAGCAGTTGTTGGAAACCTAATTGAAAGTTTAACAAAACAAAATTATGATAAGAATCTATATGATATATATGTAATAGCAGACAACTGTACAGATAATACTGCAAAAGTTGCAAGAGAAGCTGGTGCAATCGTATATGAAAGATTTGATGAAACAAAGAAAACAAAAGGATATGCGTTAGATTGGTTTTTGAATAAAAAAATACAAGAAAATGCAGATTATGATGCGTTCTTTGTATTTGATGCAGATAATATAGTTCATCCAAATTTCATTAAAGCTATGAATAAAAAACTTTGCCAAGGTGAAGAAGTAGTTCAAGGATATAGAGATATTAAAAATCCATCTGATAACTGGATAACAGCAGGTTATGCTTTATTTTATTGGACTATGCATAGATTCTATCACTTAGCAAGATATAATTTAGGTTTATCACCATTATTAAATGGTACAGGATTTATGGTAAAATTTGATGTTATAAAACCAGAAGGTGGTTTGAAAACAGTCACATTAACAGAAGATATAGAATATTCTTTAAAAAGAATAATTAAAGGAAAAAGATTAGGATGGGCAACAGATGCTATTGTATATGATGAACAACCTACATCATTTAAACAATCATGGTCACAAAGAAGTAGATGGACAGTAGGACATATGCAATGTATAAAAGAATATACAAAATCTCTTGCAGATGCTGCAAAAGAAAATAAGACAATGATGAACTTTGATGGTTTCTTATATATAATAGGAAGTATACCAATGTTCGTATTAACATTAGTATTGCTAGGAACAAACTTCTTAATGTATGCTGGAGATGGAATGACAAAGACAGAATTAATCATAAATATCTTAAGATATTTAATTCCAACATTCCTATTGCCAATAGGAACAGCACTAATAGCAATGCTATTAGACAGAAGACCTATTAAGCCAATGATAAAAGGCTTAGCTTGTTATCCTTTATTTATGGGGTCATGGCTATTAATTAACTTTAAATGTTTATTTAAGAGAGAAACAACATGGGAAAAAATTACTCATGCTAGAAACATAAAAATTGGAGATGTTGGAGAAGAAAGCGATAATATAGTAGAAGTTGCAAAAGTTGATTAGACGGTATATAGCAATATGAGTTAAATAATCTGGGGAAAAATAGAAATAAAATTTTAGAAAAATATAGAAAAACAAAAGCACTAAGTATATAATTTGTTTAGCGAAAACAATAAAAATACGAGGTGCTTTTGTTTATGAATATGTTATCAAATGAAAAGGTTAATTTCAAGAGTTTAGAAGAAAATATTTTTAAAGAAATGATGAAATTGGGAAGAGAAATAATACAAGAAGAGTTACGAATGTTAGATAAATTAATATTAGATTACAGAGATAAAGAAATCTTTGTACCAAAAGATTTTCAGCCGACAACAATAAAAACAAAACTAGGAGAAATACCAATAGCAAGAAGAAGATACAAGATGGTAGTAAATGGCAAAAGTAAAATGATATATCTTTTAGATGAGTTACTAGAAATAAATGATTTTGGATTGTATTCACAAGGCATAGTAGAAATGGTAGCAAGAGAAATAACAAAGAAATCATATAGAGAAACGGCAAAAACAATATCAGAAGATACAGACAATACCATATCACACACAGCAGTAAGAAATATAGTATTACAATTAGGAAAGAAAATAAAGAAAATAGAAGAAGAAAAAATAAGACTTTATGAAGAAGGAAAAATAGAAGGAACAAAAGAAGCTCAATATGTATTCTGTGAGCATGATGGAATATATGTAAAAAAGCAGAAATCAAAGAAACACAAAGGAAAGAAGAAATTCAAAGTAAAACATTTCAAAAAGAAAAAGGGAGAAAAGAAGAAAAATGGAATAGAATTAAAAATAGCAGTAATACATGAAGGAAAAGAGCCAAGATATACAAATGACTACAAATTAAAAAATAAAATAATAGTAGGAACAGCAAGTAAAGCAAAGGATTTAAAAAAAATAGAAGATGCAATAATAGGAACAACATACAAAGAATATAAAATAAAAAATATAGTAATAAATGGAGATGGAGCAGATTGGACAGGAAATATAGTAGAAGGAGCAAAAGAAATCTTCCAGTTAGATATGGCACATATACAAAAGAAAATATATATGGCAGTAAGTGACGAAGAATACTTAAAGAAAATGCAAGAGATAGTATATACAGAACAAGCAAAAGAAATATTTAGTTTAATATATAATTACAAAGTAGAATTAGAAAGTGATAACAAATTATCAGAATTAGAGAAAGTAAAAGAACTTGAAGAATACCTAAGAAATAATGAAAAAGGATTACAGAGATATCAATATAAATTAGGATATAAAGAAGAACAATTAGAAGAAAAGAAAGAAGAATTACCATCATTAGGTTCAGAAGAAAGTCATATGTATAGTGTATGCAGAGATAGAATGAAGAAAAATAGAACAAGTTGGTCAGTAAAAGGTGCAGAAGCACTATTGAAGGTAATAATGAACAAAATGAATGGGACAATAGAAGAAATAATTACAAAAAAAGCAGAGAGAAAAATAAAAGAAGAATTAGCCAGTAGAATACCAGAGCCAAAAGTAGTAAAGAAAACGAAAGAAAATAAAATAGTATATGCGGGAAGATATGAAATAGCAAGTAATTTTACTGGAAGCACAAAAAAGTATATAATAGATTTATTAAAAGGAAAAAAATGTAGTGAATTAATGTTAATAAACTAAAGAAAAGGTCAAAAATATATAAAATTTGGCTTATTAAGATTGACCTAAAAATAAAAATGGAGTAAACTATAAGTAGTTTAAATCGTTGAAATTTGAATCAAATTATAGCTTAGAGCTTAAAAATATTGAAATTTAAGGGGTTCCCCAGTCATAAAAACTCATACTATATAGCATTGTTATTTGACAAATAGTTAAAAAAGAATTATAATAAAGAGGTCTATGTAAGTAGACCTCTTTGTTTATGCAATCCTCTAATATTACAGCTATACCAAGCATCTACAAAGAGAAAAATCCCTATTTTAAAATTAAAATAAGGTAAAAGTTACTATGCAAAATAGCTCTAGACATTAATATCTCCTTTTTATTGCATAGTAACGATTGAATCCCCATTATTATGGGGATTTTTATATAAAATATAACATGAACATTAATTAAAATACTAACAAAGATGCTTTCAAATTATAAAAAAATTAATAAAAAACTGAAAAAAGCTTGCATTTATAGGAAAAATTGGGTATAATATAAAAGAACTGAAGCAAGATGAGAGAGTGGGAACAAATCCCACTCTTAATTATTGAAAAACATAAATTATATATAAAAAATAAATTAAGGAGGGATATTTTGGCTAATATCGAAGAAAGAGTAGAAAAATTAATAGAACCAAAAGTGGAAGAGCTTGGGTATGAAATTTATGATGTAGAATATGCTAAAGAGGGGAAAAACTATTTTTTAAGAATATATATTGATAAGCCAGAAGGAATTAATTTATCTGATTGTGAAAAAGTAAATGATGGAATAAATGACTTATTAGATAAAGCAGAATATATAAAAGAACAATATTTTTTAGAAGTTTCATCTCCTGGAATAGAAAGAATCTTAAAAAAAGATAAACATTTGGAGAAGAATATAGGAGAAAACATTAATATAAAGCTATTTAAAAAAGATGAAAATGGAAAAAAAGAATATCAAGGAATATTGAAAGATTTTGATGAAAAATACATAGTTGTAGATAACGGTTTAAAAATATACCGTAAAAATATAGCACAAATAAAAACAATATATAATTGGTAAAAGGAGGATTTAAAATGAAAGAACAAGCTATAGATAATAAAGAATTAATTTTAGCTTTAGAAGAATTAGAAAAAGAAAAAGGAATTAATAAGGAGTATTTATTAGAATCAATAGAGACAGCATTAGTTACAGCATATAAAAGAAATTTTGATTCATTAGAAAATGTAAAAATTGAAATGGATAGAAAAACAGGTGCGACACATGTATATTCAGTAAAAGAAGTTGTTGAAAAAGTAGAAAATGAAAACAAAGAGATAAACATAAAGGAAGCAAAAAACATAAATCCAAATGTAGAAATAGGAGAAACAGTAGAAATAGAAATAGTTCCAAGAAATTTTGGAAGAATTGCTGCTCAAACAGCTAAACAAGTAATAATTCAAAAATTAAGAGAAGCAGAAAGAGAAATAATATTCACAGAGTTTAATGATAGAAAAGGTGAAATTGTTTCTGGAATAATACAAAAAGCAGATAAGAATATAGTTGTTATGGATTTGGGAAGACTAGAAGGTGTAATGCCAACTAAAGAACAAATACCTACAGAACATTATAAAGTAAACGATAAAATAAAAGGGTATGTTTTAAATGTAGAAAAAGGTGCAAAAGGTGCTCCACAAGTAATTGTATCAAGAAGTCATCCTGATTTTGTAAGAAAATTATTAGAGTTTGAAATACCTGAAATATATGAAGGAGTAATAGAGATAAAGAGCGTTTCAAGAGATCCAGGACATAGAAGTAAAGTAGCAGTTTACTCACCAGACCCAAATATAGATCCAGTAGGTTCTTGTGTGGGACAAAAAGGTGTGAGAATTCAAAATGTAATAAACGAATTAAATGGTGAAAAAATAGATGTAATTGAATGGAATGAAGATCCATCAATATACATAGCTTCAAGCTTGTTACCAGCAAAAATATTAGCTGTAGATATAAAAGAAAATGAAAGATTTGCCCAAGTAATTGTACCAGATGATCAGTTATCTTTAGCAATTGGAAAATCGGGACAAAATGCTAGATTGGCTGCAAAATTAACAGATTGGAAGATTGATATAAAATCTGAAACACAATTTAGAAAAATATTAATGGATCAACAAGAAGCACAAAATATAGAAGAAACAGAACAAGAAATAGAAGAATAAATTAAATAAAAGTGAAAAACTATACATAGAATAAGAAAGGGGAAAAAATATGAAAAACAACCCGCAAAGAACATGTATGGGGTGCAACAAAAAAAGTGATAAGAAAGATTTTATTCGAATTGTAAAAAATAAAAGTGGAAAAATTTTTCTGGATAGAACAGGAAAATTGGAAGGCAGAGGAGCATATATCTGTGAGGATATAAAATGTCTAGAGAAGTTAAAGAAAAATAAAAAATTAGAAAAAGTTTTTGATATGAAAATATCAGATGAAATATATGATAATTTAAGAGGTGTAATTCTTGATAAATAAAAAGATATTAGGTTTGATAGGATTATCTGCTAGAGCTAGAAAAATTTCATATGGGGCAGATAGTGTTGAAAATGATATAAAAAGGAAGAAGGTTTATTTAGTTATAATAGCAAATGACTCTTCATTAAGAACTAAAGATAAATTTAAGAAAATTGCAGAAAAATATAAAATACCAATAATAATTGAAGGAGACATAGAAGAATTAAGTAAAGCAATAGGTAAATCAAATAAGGCTATATTGGGAATAGAAGATATAAATTTATCAAATGAAATACAAAAAATGTATAATGGGGGTGAAATTATTGGGTAAGATAAAAATTCATGAGATAGCAAAGAAATTAGACTTAACCAGTAAAGAAGTATTAGAGGTAGCAAAAAAGTTAAATATTGAGGCTAAAAGCCATTTGAGTGGTGTAGAAGAAGTTGAAACAAGAAAAATAGAAGAAGAATTATCTAAAGGAAAGGAAAAAAGCAAAAAAGAAAATAAGAAGAATATGGAAAAGAAAGAAAACAAGAAGAAAGAAGAAAAAGCACCTGTTATTATTAGAAGAGAGGTTATTATAGCTCAAGAAGAACCTGAAAAGAAAAAAGAAGCTGTAAAAAAAGAGGAAAAAAGAAACAATGTAGGATTTGTAGAGAGAAAACAAAATAAAGACTACAATATTGTCTATAGAAACAAACAAAGCAAACCTATGACTGTAAGTGAACTTTTTGGACTAAGTACAAAAAAAGAAGAGCCAAAACAAGAACCTAAAAAAGCAGTTGTTCAAGAGAAAAACGAAGAAACTAAAAAAACCGAAATTGTTAAAGAAGAGATAAAAAAAGAAGAAAAAGTAGAAAATGCTAAAAAAGAAAATATAGTAACTAACAACAATAATTCTAGAAAAGAAAATCCAAAAGAGAGAAATAATAATTTAGGCGGTAAATATAACAACAGAAATAATAACAATAATAATTTCAATAATAGAAACAACAGAAATAACAATTCAAATAATAATAGATTTGGAAATAACAGAGGAAAAAGACCACTTGATGAAAGAGGCATTGAAAAAAATATAAAGAATATAATGTCTGCAGAAACAATTGAAAGAGAGCCAGTAAGAGAATATAATAAAGCAATTGATAAACAAAAATTAAATAATAAATTTGAAGAAAATAAAACTAAAAAATCTAGATCAAGAAGAAATAATGCAAACAATGATTTTGATGAAGGAAAATTAAAATCATTAAAACAAGCAAATAGATTATCAAATATGTTTGATGACCAAGATGGCGGAATGCTAGATTATTATGATTTATCTAATGATAGAGCAAGAAAAGGAAAGAAAAAGAAAAATCAAGCAAATCAAGAAGAAAAGCCAAAACAACAAAAAATATTTAAATTAACAGAAATAGAAATTCCAGAAACAATAACAGTAAAAGATTTTGCTCAAGAAATGAAAAAAACAACATCAGATGTCATTAAAAAATTATTAGCTTATGGAATTATGGCGACAATAAATCAAGAAATTGATTTTGACACAGCATTTTTAATTGCAGGTGAATTTGGAATAACAGCGAAGAAAAAAGAAATCGTAACAGAGGAAGATATATTATTTGACGAATCTGAAGACAAAGAAGAAGATTTAAAACCAAGACCACCAGTAATTGTTGTAATGGGGCATGTTGACCATGGTAAAACTTCTTTATTAGATGCAATTAGAAAAACTAATGTAATTGAAGGTGAAGCAGGAGGAATAACACAAGCTATAGGTGCATATAAAGTAAAATTAAATGATAGAGAAATAACATTTTTAGACACTCCAGGACATGAAGCTTTTACAGCAATGAGAGCAAGAGGTGCACAAATTACTGATATTGCAATATTAGTAGTTGCAGCAAATGATGGTGTTAAACCACAAACAGTAGAAGCTATAAATCATGCAAAATCTGCTGGAATACCAATAATTGTTGCAATAAACAAAATAGATTTGCCAGATGCTAATATAGAAAAGGTAAAACAAGAGTTAATGGCTTATGAGCTAGTTCCTGAAGAGTGGGGTGGAGACACAATATATGTTCCAATTTCAGCAAAGAAACATGAGAATATAGATCAATTACTTGAAATGGTATTGTTAGAAGCAGATGTATTGGAATTAAAAGCAAACCCGAATAAGCAAGCAAAAGGAGCTGTAATAGAGGCAAGACTAGATAAAACAAGAGGAGCAATAGCTTCAGTTTTAGTACAAAGAGGAACTTTAGATGTAGGAGATACTGTAGTAGTTGGTTCATCAATTGGTAGAATAAGAGCAATGAAAGATGATAAAGGAAGAAATGTAAAATCTGCAGGACCATCAACACCAGTTGAAATAATGGGATTAACTGATGTTCCAGAAGCCGGAGATACTTTCTATGAAGTAAAAAATGAAAAAGTAGCAAAACATTTAATTGAGAAAAGAAAACGTCAAGCTAGAGAAAAAGCAATAAATAGTGCAACAAAAGTTACTTTAGATAATTTATTTATCCAAATGGAAGAAGGAAAATTAAAAGTATTAAACTTAATTGTAAAAGCAGATGTACAAGGGTCTGTTGAAGCTGTTAAACAATCATTAGAAAAACTATCAAATGATGAAGTAAAAGTAAAAGTAATACACAGCGCTGCTGGTGGAGTAAATCAGTCAGATGTTACTCTTGCTAAAGTATCAAATGCGATAATAATAGCATTTAATGTAAGACCAGATAATACAGCAAAAGAAATGGCTGAAAAAGATGAAGTTGAAATTAAACAATATTCTATAATATACAAAGCTATTGAGGATGTAGAATCAGCTATGAAAGGTATGTTAGATCCTGAATATGAAGAAAAAGTAATAGGAAATGTTGAAGTAAGACAAACATTTAGAATTTCAAATGTAGGAACAATTGCAGGAGGATATGTACTTTCAGGAAAAGTTGAGAGAAATGCAGGAGTTAGAGTAATTCGTGATAATGTAGTAATACATGATGGAAAACTAGCTACATTAAAGAGATTTAAAGATGATGTTAAAGAAGTAACAAAAGGACTTGAATGTGGTATTCAAATCGAAGACTATAATGATATTAAAGAAGGAGATATTATAGAAGTATATATAATGGAAGAAATAAAAAGATAAGGAAAAAGAAGACTTTTTAAAAGTCTCTTTTCCCTTATAGAAAAGATTTCTATAAAAGGAGGTAATGAATAATGCCAGAAAATAAGACAAGATTAGGTCGTATTGATGAAGAATATAGAAAAGAAATTAGTAATATAATTAGTTATAAACTAAAAAATCCAAATGTGACAGGTATGATTAGTGTTACAAAAGTAAATGTAACAAATGATTTGAAATTTGCAAAAGTTTATGTAAGTATTTTAAATTCAAAAAACATAAAAAATACATTAGCAGGTCTAAAAAAATCATCAGGATTTATAAGATCTGAATTAGCTAAAAAAGTTAATTTAAGAAATACTCCAGAATTAATATTTGAACTAGATGATTCATTAGAATATGGAGCAAGAATCGATAGTATATTAAAAGAAATTTTACCTGAGAAAAAAGAAGAAAAGAATTAGTAAAAGTGGAGGAAAATATGACTTTAGATGAAATTTTAAAAGAAATAAATAATGCAGAAAGTATAGTGATTCTAACTCATGAATCACCAGATGGTGATGCTATTGGAAGTAGTTTAGCTTTGAAAATAATGATAGAAAGTTTAGGGAAAAAAGCAGATGTAATAATCCCAGAATATTCTAGATTATATGAATTTTTGCCAAAGATTAAAGAAATAAAAGAAGAATCAGATGTTAAAAATTATGATTTAGCAATATCAGTTGATTGTGCAGATTTAAAAAGAATTGCTAAAAAAGAATATTTTGAAAATGCAAATAAGACAATAGTAATAGATCATCATGGAAGTAATAATATGTATGGGGATTTAAACTATGTAAATCCAGTTTCTCCAGCTTGTTGTGAGATTCTTGCTATGATGGCAAATTATTTTGAAATTGAAATAACTAAAGAAATAGGAACATGTATAATGACAGGGATTATTACTGATACAGGCGGATTTAGACATTCAAATATTAATTCTGAAACTTTTGAGTTTACAGCAGAATTAATAAGAAAAGGTGTTAATGTTCCAGATATATATAAAAAGACATTACGCACTAAAACAAGAGCTAATTTTGAATTAACAAAAAAAGTAATAGGCAGAATGGAAATATTAGAAAATGGAAAAGTAACATTTTCATATATTACAAAACAAGATGAAGAAGAAGTAAATGCAGAACCTGGAGACCATGAAGGATTAGTAGATATTGGAAAAGATATAGAAGGTGTTGAAGTTTCAGTATTTATAAGGCAAAAAAATAATGAAAATGCATATAAAATTTCAATGCGTTCAGGAGATAATGTAAATGTTTCTGATATTTGTATACTTTTTGGTGGAGGAGGTCATCCAAGAGCAGCAGGTGCATTAATTCAAGGAACAGTAGAACAAGTAAAAGAAAAAGTTATGAAAGAAGTAAGAAAAGCTTTAAGTAAATAAGAGGAAAAATATGAATGGTGTTATTATAATAAATAAAAAAAGTGGATATACATCACATGATATAGTATATAAAATAAAAAAGATAACAGGAGAAAAAGTAGGACATACTGGTACTCTAGACCCTTTAGCAAAAGGGGTTTTACCTATACTTGTGGGTGAAGGAACGAAAATTTCTAAATATTTGATTAACCATGATAAAATATATAAGGTCAAATTGAAACTAGGAGAAAAAACCTCAACAGGTGATTTAGAAGGAGAAGTAATAGAAAAAGAAAATTTTGATATTACATTATTAGATAAAGAAAAAATAGAAAAGATATTTAAAGAAAGTATTGGAATTCAAGAGCAAACTCCTCCTATATATTCAGCTATAAAAGTAAATGGAAAAAAACTTTATGAATATGCAAGAAAAGGTCAAAAAGTAGAAATACCAAAAAGAGAAATAAATATATATAATTTAGAACTAATTAGTATTGATAAAGAAAAACTAATTATTGAATTTAAAGTCTTTTGTTCAAAAGGTACATACATTAGAAGTTTATGTGAGGATATTGCTAAAAAAATAGAAACAATAGGATATATGTTAGAACTTGAAAGGTTAAGAGTTGGGAAATTTGATATTAGTTCATCTGTTACAATAGATGAACTTGAAAAAAATAAAGATAATAAAGAATTTTTAGAAAATAACATTATTTCATTAGAGAAAATATTTGAAAAAAACGAAAAGTTAGATATACCAAATCAAAAATTAAAACACTTCTTAAATGGTGTTAAAATTTCAAATAACTGTAAAGATGGAGTATATAGGATATATAGTGAAAGCAAATTTATAGGGATTGGAATTGTTAAAGATAAATTATTAAAAAGAGATGTAATTATATAATATATAAAATAATTGTATATAAAAGAAAGAATAAAATAAAAATCACTATCATATATTTTAATAAAATATTATGAGGAGTGATTTTTTTGTATTATATCCAAGAAGTTGACAAGCCTAATTTTTTAGAAAGGTTATTTAATATTATTAAATTAGATGACAATAAAATACTAATACCAATAAAGGAAAAAGATGAGATAGATAAAGAAAAAGATAGTAGAATATCTCTAAAAATAGTAAAACTTTTAAATAGAGGAAATTGCAAAAAAGTGGTAATAAGCAAAGAATTAAAAAAACATAAGGAATTTATAAATATATTACAATCTAATGATGTAAATATTGTAGATGGAAAATGGTTAGCAGAGGTATTAATGGAAAAAATGATACAATATATTATAGATAAAAAAGATATTAATCCAAATGAAGATAAAATATCAATATTGATTAATGATTTAACAGAGATTTCGTTAGAAAATATAAAAAATATATTAATGAAATATAAAAAAGTAAATATAGTAACAAATCATATAGAAAAATTTAAAAGATTAGAAGAAGAATTTGAGGAAAATGGAGTAATACTTCAGATATCAAATAACAAAAGAAAAAGTTTAGCAAAGTCAAAAATAATATTAAATGTAGATTTTCCAAAAGAATTATTAAATAAGTATAACATTTATGATGAGGCCATTATTATTAATATAAAAACAGAAGCTAATATAACTAAAAAGAGGTTCAATGGTATAGTTATAAAAGATTATCAAATTGTATTTAACAAATTAGATGGTATAGAAGAGAATCTTGATTTATATGATAAAAAAGATATATATCAAGCAAAATTATATAGAAGGGAACCATATAAATCAATAATGGAGCAAATAGAGAAAGATAAGGTTAAAATTTCAGAATTATTAGGCTCTAATACCAAAATATAATTTATTAATTTTTTATATAAAAGCTTTTCTTTTTTTTAGAAATATAATATAATGTATTTGTTTATAAAAATATTGGCAAGGAGGTTTATACAAATGCCAAATGATAGTAATAGAAGAAATAGAAGTAAACATTTTGATGAAACAAGAAAATATGTACCAAGTTATGAAAAAAGAAAGACAGTAAAACGTAGTAGTACTGATAAAACAAACAAAAAGCAACCAAAAAATAGAAAAAAAGGCGAAAATGGGAAAAAAGCTAAATTTTCAGTAAGACATCCTAAATTAATGTTAGCAATAAAAATATGTATAATACTATTTTTACTATTATGCGTAATAGGAGCAGGAATTATTGCAGGAATGTTTTTCGGGTTATTCGGAGATGATTTTGAAATAACAAAAGAAGAACTTCAAATAGGAGCGTCAAACTCTGTAGTAGTAGATAAAGATGGAGCTGTTGTTGCTAATTTAAGCGGTGATGAAAAAAGAAAAGTAATAACTCTAGAAGATATGGCTGATTATTTACCAAAAGCATATGTAGCAATAGAGGATGAAAGATTTTATAAGCATAATGGAGTAGATTTAAAAAGAACAGCAGGGGCAATAATGAAAACTCTATTAGGAAATAGTTCTTATGGTGGAAGTACAATTACACAACAATTAGTAAAGAATATAACTAAAGATGATGAGTCAAAAGGACTAGCTGGTATATTTAGAAAAGTAAAAGAATGGGCAAAAGCTTATCAAGTAGAAAGAATGGTTTCAAAAGATCAAATTTTAGAATTATATTTAAATATACTATATGTTGGTGGAGAAGGAAATTTACATGGTGTTGAATTAGGGGCAGAATATTATTTCAATAAAAGTGCAAAAGATTTAGATTTAGCAGAATGTGCATTTATGGCAGGTATAAATCATTCACCAAGTAGATATAATCCATTTGATGAATCTTTAGATAATGATGAAATAATAAAAAATAGAACATTAACAGTATTACAAAAAATGAAAGAACTAGGATATATAGAAAATCAAGAAGAATATGATGCAGCTGTTGCAAAAGTAGAAGCTGGATTAACTTTCACTAAAGGAACAATGTCAACAGGTACAACATATTCATATCATACAGATGCTGCAATAGAGCAAGTAATAGATCAAGTTATGGAAGAAAAACAAATTTCAAGACAACTTGCAGAAAATTATGTATATAGTAGCGGTTTAACAATATACTCAACAGTAGATTCTACAATTCAAACTAGAATAGAAGAAGAAACTGCAAAAGATAAATACATAAAATCAGGAAGAGATAAGAATGAAGATGGAACATTAAAAAATGAACATACTCAAGCAGCTTTTGTAATCATAGATTATAAAACAGGAAATGTTGTTGGTGTTTCAGGTGGATTAGGAGAAAAAACAGCCCAAGGACTAAATAGAGCAACACAAAGTACAAGACAACCAGGTTCAGCTATAAAACCAATAGCAGATATTGCACCAGCATTACAAGAAAAGATAATCACAGCAGCAACAGTTTATGATGATGTATATACAGATTTTAATGGATATACTCCAAAAAATGATTATCAAGATTATGATGGATTACAAAATATAAGATATATTATAGCTAAATCAAAAAATGTTCCTGAAGTCAAAATAATGAGAGAATTAACACCTAAGAAATCAATAGAATATTTAAGAAACTTTGGAATATCTTCATTAGTTACAGCAGAAGATAATCCAAAACATAATGATGAATCATTACCATTAGCTATTGGAGGAATTACAAATGGTATTAGTCCATTAGAAATGGCAGCAGCATATGCAGCAATTGCAAATGATGGAGAATATATAACACCTACATTCTATACAAAAGTAGTTGATTCAAGTGGAAATACTGTACTTACTCCAAAACAAGAAAAAAGAAGAGTTATATCTGAACAAAATGCATATATAACAAAATCAATTTTACAAGAACCAGTGAAATCTGGAGGAACAGCAACATATTGTAGTATTTCTGGAATAGATGTTGCAGCAAAAACAGGTACAACTGATAATAGTAATGATAGATGGCTATGTGGATTTACTCCATATTATGCAGCAGCTTGTTGGTTTGGATATGATGTTCAAGAAGAAGTAAAATGGTCTGGAACAAACCCAGCAGGACAGATTTGGGATTCAATTATGACAGATGTTCACAAAAATTTAGCATCAGCAAGCTTTGTAAAACCAAGTGGAATTGTAGAGCAAACTGTATGCAGAACAACAGGATGTCTTGCAACAACAGGATGTACAAATAAATATACCGAAATATTTACTTCAGACAATTTACCTGAAACCTGTCAAGGACATGGCTCACAAACAATATGTTCTGAATCAGGAAAAATAGCAACAGATTATTGTTCTCAATATTGTGAGGTTAAAGTGAATTATTTCGGAGCAGTGATACCTAAAGAACAATTAAACTTGTGGAAACCAGTGGGGAAAGCTTCTGCATCAAGAGGAGAAAAAATAATAGAGGTTTGTACTATACATACAAAACCAAAGGAAGAAGAAAAACCAAAGGAACCAGAAAAAACAGAAAATACAACAAATAATACTAACACAAATACAAATACAGGAAAGGATCCAGAAGAGCCAGTAAATAACACAGATACAAATACCAATACAAATACTAATACAGGTGTGAGTCAATAAATAATGAAAATATGAGATGAGTTATATACTCATCTCATAAATAATAAAAAGGAGATGCTTATGGATATTTATTTTTATAATACATTAACTAAAAAGAAAGAGTTATTTCTTCCTTTACAAGAAAAAAAGGTAGGAATCTATTCTTGTCGGACCTACTGTATATAAAGATGCAACAATAGGAAATATGAGAACAAATATATTCCAAGATGTTTTAAGAAAAGTATTAAGATATAATGGATATGAAATAAAACACGTAATGAATATTACAGATGTTGGACATCTTGTTTCTGATGGAGATGAAGGAGAAGACAAAATGATAAAATCAGCAAGAGAAGAAAACAAATCTCCTTTAGAAATAGCACAACATTATACTGAGTTGTTTTTCAATGATTTAAAAGAACTTAATTTAGAAATACCAGAAGTAGTTTGCAAGGCCACAGATCATATAAATATAATGTTAGAATATGTAAAAGAATTAATGAATAAAGGATATGCATATGAAACATCCACAGCAATATATTTTGATATATCAAAATTAGATAAATATCCTGTTCTTTCAAATTTAAATCTAGAAGAACAAAAAGCAGGTGCAAGAGTTGAAGTTGATAAAGAAAAGAAAAGTCCATATGATTTTGCATTATGGATAAAAGCTCCTGAAAATCATTTGATGAAATGGGATAGTCCATGGGGACCAAGTTATCCAGGATGGCATATTGAATGTAGTGCAATGGGAAGAAAATACTTAGGAGAACAATTTGATATTCATACAGGTGGAATTGACTTAATACCAACACATCATGAAAATGAAATAGCGCAAAGCAAAGGTGCGTGCGGAAAAGTTCCAGCAAGATACTGGATGCATGGAGAGTATTTACTAATTAATGGTGGAAAGATGTCAAAAAGTTTAGGAAATGTATATTTATTAAAAGATATAATTGATAGAGGGTATGAGGCACTTGTATATAAGCTATTTAGTTATTCATGCCATTATAGAAATAAACTAAACTTTACATGGGAAGGAATTGAAGCAGCATCAAAATCACTAGAAAGATTAAGAAATGGATATAGACTTCATAAAGAAGGAAAAGATGATGTCGAAGATAGTGTTGTTTCTGAATTAGAAGAAAGATTCCATAAAGCTATAAATGATGACTTAAATATGCCACTAGCTATGGGAGTGGTATGGGAAACAGTAAGATTTGATAAAAAATCTCCTAAACTTGCAAATCTTTTATTAAAATTCGACCAAGTATTAGGATTGAATGTAGATAAAGAACAAGAAAATAAAGAAGAAATTCCAGAAGAAATTATGGAATTAGTTGAAAAGAGAAAAATAGCAAGAGAAAATAAGGATTGGGCAAAGTCAGATGAACTAAGAGACTTGATAAAAGAAAAAGGTTATGATATAAAAGATTTAAAAGATGGAGTAGAAATTAAAAAGATATAAAAGAAAGGTAGATGATAATTATGGCAATATTATTACCAGGAGGAGCAGGATATATAGGAAGTCATACTGCAGTAGAATTATTAAATTCAGGAAAGGAAATCGTAATAATAGATGATTTTTCTAATAGTAAACCAGAAGCTCTAGATGCAATAAGAAAAATTACAGGAAAAGATTTTAAATTTTATGAAATGGATTATAGAGATAGAGCAAAATTAGAAAAAGTATTTGAAGAAAATCAAATAGATGCAGTAATTAATTTTGCAGGATTTAAAGCAGTAGGTGAATCAGTTCAAAAACCAATAGAATATTATGAAAATAATATAGGAGGAGCATTAGTAGTTTTAGATACTATGAGAAAATATGGTTGCAAAACATTTATATTTAGTTCTTCAGCAACTGTATATGGAGACCCAGAGGTTATTCCAATAACTGAAGAATGTAAAACTGGAGGAACAACAAATCCATATGGTACAACAAAATTATTTATAGAGCAAATATTAAAAGATTTATATAAATCAGATAATACTTGGAATATATGTATGTTAAGATACTTTAATCCAGTAGGTGCTCATGAAAGCGGTCTAATTGGAGAAGAACCAAAAGGAATTCCAAATAATTTAATGCCTTATGTTGTAAGAGTTGCTGCAGGAATATTACCAGAATTATCAGTGTTTGGAAATGATTATGATACTCCAGATGGTACAGGAGTAAGAGACTATATACATGTTGTTGATTTAGCTAAAGGACATGTATGTGCATTAAAGAAATTAGAGAAGGAAAAAGAAGGATTATTTATATATAATTTAGGAACAGGAACTGGATATAGTGTACTAGATATGGTAAAAGCTTTTGAAAAAGCAACAGGAAAAAAAGTACCATATAAAATTGCGCCAAGAAGAGAAGGAGATATTGCAACTTGCTATGCAAATCCTAAAAAGGCAAAAGAAGAATTAGGATGGGAAGCAACTAAGACATTAGATGATATGTGTAAAGATTCTTGGAACTATATAGAATGCCAAGAAAAGAAATAAAAAGAAAAGAATAAGATATGGAAGAATATAGATTAAACAGAATACAAGAAATAAAAAAAAGAATTTTTGATGTAATAATATCTTTAATTGGAGTTATAATGTTTTCTCCAATTATGATTATAATTGCAATAATCGTAAAATTAGATTCCAAAGGACCGGTTATATATAAACAAAAAAGAATCACTAAAAATGGTAAAGAATTTGTTATATATAAATTTAGAACAATGATAAAAGATGCTGAAAAAGAAACACGGTCCTATTTTAGCGTATAAAAATGATAAAAGAATTACAAGAGTAGGAAAATTTTTAAGGAAAACGAGATTAGATGAATTACCACAGTTATTTAATGTTTTAAAAGGAGATATGTCTATAGTAGGACCTAGACCTGAAAGAGAAGAGATATTACAAAACATTTTAAAGGAAGTACCAGACTATAGAAAAAGAGAACAAGTCAAAGCAGGAATTACAGGATTAGCACATATAAAAGGTGATTATTATACTGATCCTAAACAAAGGCTTATGTATGATATGGAATATATGGAAAATTGGTCCTTATATAAAGATATAAAAATTATATTTGGAACTTTTTTAAAAATAATAAGAGAAAACATAAAAAGAAAAGAAACGAATAAATATTGATTATATAAAATCTAGGAGAAAAGATGGATTACATAGATATAATTATGCCAGCATATAATTGTGCAAAATATATAGGACAAGCTATAGAATCAGTTAAAAGACAAAGTTATAAAAATTGGAAATTAATTATAATAGAAGATAAATCAGAAGATAATACAAAAGATGAAATCAAAAAATATATCAAAGATATTGAAGAAAAAGTAACCTTTATAGAATTAGAAAAACATCTAGGAGTTTCTTTATGTAGAAATACAGGAATTAATAAATTTAATAATAGATATATTGCTTTTCTAGATGCAGATGATATATGGAAAGAAGATAAACTAGAAAAGCAGATGAGTTTTATGAAAGATAAAAAATATGTATTTACATATACAAGATATGAATATTTAAAAAAAGGACAAGCTAAAGAAGTAAAAGTAATGCCAAAAAGTTTGAATTATAAAGAGGCACTAAAAAATACATATATATTAACTTCAACAGTTATGCTAGATACAAATGCAATAAATAAAGAACAAATTTTAATGCCACAAATAGAAAGTGAAGATACAGCAACTTGGTGGAAAATATTAAAAAATGGTTTTGTAGCTTATGGATTAAATGAAAATTTGACAACATATAGAATTACAAAAAATGGACTTTCAAATAATAAAATAATTAATTTGAAAAGAACATGGAATATATATAGAAAACAAGAAAAATTATCAATATGTAAGACTTTATACAATTATATAAATTATATTATAAATGCTATAATAAAAAGAATAATTTAGAAGGAGGATTAAATATGGAAGACATTAAAATTAGTGTGTTAATGCCAATATATAATCCTCCAATTATTTTTCTAAAAAAAGCCATAGAAAGTGTTCTTAATCAAACATATCAAAATTTAGAATTAATATTGATATTAGATGGTGCAAGTGAAGAAATAGAAAAGACTTGTGAAAAATATAAAGGTAAAGATTCAAGAATAAGAATATATAAGCAAACCAATTTAGGTGAAGGATATTCAAGAAATAGGGCAATTAAACTAGCTAAATATGAATATATAATGTTTGTTGATAGTGATGATTATATAGATACAAATATATTAGAAAAATTAGCAGAAAAAATAAAAAGAGAAAAAGAAAAGGCAGATATTATTATTTTTGATAGTATCATAGAATATGAGAAAAAGAAAATAAAAAATGCTTTCTATAATAAAGAAGGAATATTGAATAAAGAGGATATAGAAGAAATACAATTACAAAATATCGGTAAAGGTGAAAGTAACTATTATCCAAATGAATGCAATGTTTCTGTAGTATGGGCTAAGCTATATAGAAAAAAGTTTATATTAGAAAGAAATTTAAAATTTATAGAAGGCATCAAAAGGATGCCAGATACTATTTTTAATATGTATGCATTTGAAGAAGCGGATTACATTTCACATTATAATCTCTATGGTTATTACTATAGAAAAAATCAAAATTCAATAACAAATAAATTTGATAGAAATATAGAAAAAGATATAAATAGATTTTTGGAAGAAATAAATAAGTATATTGAGAAATATAAAAAAAATAAAAGATTCAAAAATATTTTTGATATAACAGTATTAGAAATGGCATCAAGAAAAATAGAAAATGATTTAATTTGTTTAGATGAAAAAGAAATACTAAAGTGGATAGAGGTTTTTTGGCAGAATGAAAAATATAGTAGATCATTAAATAATCTAAAAAGCATGAAAGGAAAACTATCTATATATAAAAGAATGTTTCTATATTATTTCAAAAAGAAAAATGTAAAAGCTTTAAAAAAGATATTTATATTAAAGAAAAAAATGAAGATGTTAGGTAATAAAGTTCCACAAAACGTAGAATACAAAATAGAAAGCTTAGTTTCAATAATGAATTTAAAAGAAAGAAAAGATGTGGAAGAATTTATTTCTAATGCAAATATTACACAAAATGTTTTGGTTGTAAATCAAGTAGAAAAAGATAAACATTTAATAAGGTATGAAGCTGAAAATAAAAGAATTTATTCTTTTAAGGAGAAAGGAACTTCAAAAAGTAGAAATAAAGCACTACAATTAGCAAATGCAGATATATGTATTTTAGCAGATGATGATGTGAGATATGTAGATAATTATGAAGAAATAATTTTGAGAGCATATAAAAAATATAAAAAAGCAGATATAATTATTTTTAGTATTGAAAGTGATAATAAAAAAAGAGAGATAAAGAAAATTAGGAAGCGGAAAAATATTTTGGACAGATATAATGAAAGCAAGAACAGATGGAATTACGTTTAAGCTTAAGAATATTAGAGATAATAAAATAAGATTTGATGAAAATTTTGGACCGGGTACAAATTTTTCTAAAGGAGAAGAAACAATATTTTTAAATGATTGCTATAGGAAGAAACTAAATATATATAGCTTTCCAATAGTATTAGCAAGAGTTGAAAATGAAAAAAGTACATGGTTTGAAGGATTTAATAAAAAGTTTTTCTATGATCAAGGAGCAATATTTAGTAGGATAAGCCAAAAAAAATACAAAATATTAATTATACAGTATATAATCAGAAAATATAAATTATACAAAAATAATTTTAAAATAAAAGAAATTTATAAGATTATGATAGATGGAGCTATTAAGCAAAGAAGCCAAAAGCAAAAGTAAAATTTGTATTGACAAAAATCAAAATAAAGTATATATATAAAATGTAAATTAAAGTAAAAAGACTAACTATTAATTGTCAATAGTTTTTCAAGAAAAAAATTAAAATATTTTTGTTAGATAAAAAAATGCATGACAAATAGAAGTTTTTAAGCCATTTTTTAAAAACTTCTGCAACCGTTGCAACTGTAAGTATTCAGATGTATGGCACTTAAGCAGTTGTAAACAACAAAAGTTGCTATATGTACTTTGAAAAATTTATGTTAGCTTAAATTAAAAGGTGTTTCATCAGTTAGAATCTTGAAGATAACTCTAACTAACTTATTACAAACATGACCTAATGCTACTCTATGAGTTTTACCTTGAGCACGTTTTTCAAGATAGTAGTTGTGAAAAGTCTCATTATTGTATATAATAAGAAAAGCAACTCTATAGATTGCATAGCGAAGGTAAGTAGAGCCACGTTTAGAAATTTTCATGTGTTCGGCTTGAAAATTCCCAGATTGTTTAACAACTGGATCTAAACCAGCGAATGCTAGCAATTTAGAAGGGTTGCTAAATTTTTTAATGTCATCAATTTCGCTAATAATCATAGCACCTAAAGTATAGCCAACACCAGGTATTGTAAGTATAGGTGAGTTTATGATTTCCATGATGGTCATAATGCTAATGTCAATATCACTAATTTGTTTTTGATATAAGCGAAGTTGTTTAATGAGACATTGTATTTGTAATTCAATAGCAGGGTTATCTAGACCTATACTATCTTTAGCTAAGGCTTTTAACTGTAAAGCTTTTTCGTAGTTGTATTTACCACGTGAATTGTTGAAAAGTAAGTTAGTTAAACCATCAATTCTAGCAGAGCGAATAGCCTTAGCAGAAGAATATTTTTCAAGCAAGGCATAAGATACTTTTAAATGCAAATTGCCTTTAAAGAAGTGAGCTAATTCTGGAAATACAATGTCTAAGCAAGCAGTTAATTGTGTTTTTATTCTGGTTTGCTGTTGAACCATTTCAAGTCTGAATCTTGAAAGACGTCTAAGCTTAATTAAATCAATGTTTTTAGAAGAAACAAGAGAATACTTTTTAAGCATTAAACATTGAACAATAAGCATAGTATCAACCTTGTCAGTCTTTGTTTTTCTGATGTTGGAATCACGAAGAGAATCAGTCTGAATAGGGTTAATTAATGCAACTGAATAATTACGTTCATACAAAAACTGAATAAGATTTTCAGCATAATGACCAGTAGATTCTAAGCCGATTAAGCAGTCTTGAAAATTCTCAATTTCTTCAATTAATTTCATAAAACCTTGACGAGAATTTTCAAAAGAAAAAGGCTTTACGATAACTTTACCATCTGAGCTAACAACAGACGCAAAGTGTTTAAATTTGGCAATATCAATGCCAATGTAAACCATAGTGTTTACCTCCTGTAATAAAATTTATCAACAACTGTGACAACACCCAACGAGTTTTATTACTTGTAACCTTGCGTGAAATGAAAGATCAAAGTCTTATCTAACTAATTACCAATTAATAATAAAACTGTGGCAATATTCTT
>CAMFER010000007.1 GCA_945949485.1 uncultured Clostridium sp.
ATTTATCTCTTATTTATTCACTTATACCATTGCTGCTCCGCAGCAATTTAGTACAACATGTTCAAAACATTCATTATATGTTATTAATACCCATTATACCATTCAATTTCATATAATTTATTATCAATTACTATATAGCTATCTCCTACTAATATAACTTTGTCAATATTGCAAGTGTTTATTTGCCTTACTCCGGTAATTCTATATGATTCATTGTTTATTGTTAAATAAAAGAAATCATATCTCATGTCTGTAATAATCATTGTATTTAGCTTATTATCTGTATCTGCTAAAAGTAATGTATCTCTTTTATTAGCAAATATTTCTTTTATTATTATATTATTAGAAACATTTTCTTTGTTTTCTGGGATGTTTCTTATTTCTTCATCGCTACTATAAGATAGCCTAGTATATAACCCCCATGTCCATACATTCCCATTAATGTCAAGCGTAGCAGATGATTTTTCACCTGCCGCAATATCCTTCATAGTAACCCCATTGGCAGGATTTCCACTGATATCGCTTATACATAATGGTGCTTGCAAAGTACCATCTACATTAGAACCATTTCCTAAAACTCCATTTTCTTCATTTCCCCATGTCCATACTTTTCCGCTGCTATCTAATGCCATTCCATGTTTATTTCCCAAAGATACTTGCCTAATTGATATATTTTTTAATTTACTATCACTTAAATCACTAATACATTTTGGTATATTTGTATTATTTCGAGTTCCATCACCTAATTGTCCATTTGAATTATTTCCCCATCCCCATACTTTACCATTACTATCAACTGCTATAGTACTTGTTTCATATGATGATATTGTAGTTATAGTTACTGTGTTTAACGGGTTTCCGGCAATATCACTTATGCATGTAGGTTCAAAACTAGCTGATGTTGTACCATTCCCTAGCTCTCCATTACTATTATCTTCTATAGTATTCCATGTCCAAACCTTTCCGTTTTCGTCTAACACTGCACAAAAAGTATATCCAGATGCTACTTCTTTTACTACTGTACCGTATAAAGCTTCTCCTTCTTCATCATTTAAGCATATATTTTCTCTAATATTATATAATAATCCTTCCTCTGAAATCCCATAATCTCCTGACAAGTAAATAAATTTAATGCTATCAAAATCAATTTTTTTAATATACTCTATTTCTTTTGTATTTGAATCTATAATATAATCAGAACCATTATAATGTACTAATATTCCATTTGGATTACTGTCATAATCTACTTCTGCATTTTCATCTGTTTTTTTCAATTCTTCCAAGAATGGATCTTCATCTTCTGGATAATTTCCACTATACCAAGCTATACCGTCTACAGTCATTGCTAATCTTATCGCTTCTATATCGCTTTCTATTTTATTTTTTGTTTTTGCATTATTTGCTTGTGTCAGTATTCCATTGTCTCCTGTTAATGTTGCAATAGTCACTGCTGCTAAAATCAACAATACAATTATTGTTATTACTAATGCTATTAATGTTATTCCTTTCATATCCTTTTTAATTTTTAATAACATTATCTTTTCCCCCTTCTTTTGTTTTCTTCTTGATTTTGTTTAACTTTTTATTTTAGTTGTTTTTTCTTCCTGTTATTTTATATTTATTAGTTTTTATATAGATTATTCCCATTCTTGTAAATAGTATTCTTGGTACTCTTTACTTATTTAGGATATGAAATTTTCAATGTACTTTTTTCTATTTACAAAAATAGACCTAATTATATAGCTATATTTTATATAACTTATATAATTAAGTCAATAGTTTTTATTTTACATTTTTGTTACAGTCTTTGTATTTAAAATATATCTTCTAATTTATATTCCTTTTCAAGTTTTTCATTGAAATATAGTTTTACTATAAGTTTGAATTCTTCTAAAGAATCATCTTTTATATTAAAAGAAAATAATTTTTTTGAAGGAGCTGTAACAGTGTATTTTATAGCATTAAATGTGCTATAACTCATAGTCATTGATGATTTATCTTGCCTGCTACAAGCTTCACATTTTATTCCATTATCTCTTAAACTAAAATAATACTTATCACTTTCTTCATTACAACTTATACATTTGTCAATCTTTGGTCTAAATCCTAAAATTGATATTAATCTTAATTTAAATATACTTAATATTAAATCTAAATCTTTATCTGTTTCAGAAATCATGTATAAAGTATTAAGCAAAAGTTGCATAATATTAAAGCAATTTTCATTTTCTCCGAGTAACATCTTGTACTATTTTATTTATATGTACTGCATATTTTAATTTATCCAAATCTGTCCTTATGTTATAGAAAACCTCTATTGGTTCTACAGAATTTATATGATATGTACTTGTCCCTTTAAATACTAAATATTCACCAAAACAAAAAATTTGTGTTCCGAGCTAGAAGCGAACTTCTTGGTCTTCTAGCTCCTTTCGCAACAC
Organism: uncultured Clostridium sp.; assembly: GCA_945949485.1. Taxonomy (GTDB): domain Bacteria; phylum Bacillota; class Clostridia; order TANB77; family CAG-508; genus CAG-269. The sequence continues at coordinate 2,442 of CAMFER010000007.1, forward strand.
AAGAGATCTTTCCGCAAATTTGGTGTTAGTATTGTAAGCATTTTATCAAAGTCTCCAACATTACTTTCAGATAACACTACTCCATTAATTTTTGTATTTGCCATTTTCCCCTCTTCTATCTTTCTATATCTTCTCCATATATATCTTCATTTATTTTATATTCATTTTTATCTTTTAATTCTTTTTCTATTGTTTCTATTTGCTTCATTTCTAAATAGGCATTTATATCACCAGTATTTTTAAAAGCATCCCATGCGATTTTTTTAATCATATAATCACTTCCCTATATCTTTTTTAAAGTTTTACCTTTAATTTTATCATTTGCATATTTATATTTTTTATTCAAACTAATTTGAAATATTTTCTATTTAATCTAATTTAAATTTTTTAACTATATTGTCATTTTCTTGCCAATCTTCTTTTACTTTTACCCATGTTTTTAAATTTACTTTTGTTCCAAAGTTTTCTTCCATATCTATTCTTGCCATTCTTCCAATTCTTTTTAACATATCTCCATTTTTCCCAATAATTATTCCTTTATGAGAATTTCTTAAACAATATATAGTTGCTTCAATATCATAGATATCTTCTCCATTTTTATTTTTTCTTTGTTTCATTTTCTCAACTTCTACATAAATTCCATGAGGTACTTCATCTTGTAATATTCTTAATGCTTTTTCCCTTATAGTTTCTTCTGCAAGTTGTCTTAAAGTTTGATCTGTATATTCCTCTATATCATAATATGCAGGACCTTCTTTTAGGTTCTTCTCAATTTCATCTAATATTATGTTTTTGTATTTTACTTCATTTGCTGAAATAGGAATAACTGCTTCAAAATCATATTCTTTGCTATACAATTCTATTAAATTTAATAAACTTTCTTTTTTTACTAAATCAATTTTATTTATTATAAGTATTGTCTTTCTTTTAGATTCTTTTATTTTATCTAATATTAATCTATCTCCTCTACCAATGTCTTTACTAGTAGCTTCGATTAAAAATAATACTAAATCACAATCTCCTAAACTTGTAAAAGAAGTTTCAACCATTGTTTTATTTAATTTTGTTTTTGGTTTATGAATTCCAGGTGTGTCAATAAAAACTATTTGAGAATTCTCTCTATTAACAATTCCCCTTATTGCTGTTCTTGTTGTTTGTACTTTATTTGCTATAGCTGCAACTTTTTCTCCAACTAGTAAATTTAATAAAGTTGATTTACCTACATTAGTTCTTCCTATTAATGATACAAATCCTGATTTAAATTCTGCCATTTTTATTCCTCCAATTTATTTATTACATTTTATATTATACACCATTTTCATGCTGAATTTGTAGAAATTTTGAATTTTTTTATTTTTATAAAAAAGAAAAACTATCAAAAGATGTTTTTTCTTTTGATAGCTTAATTTTAAGCATATGCTTGGCGTTTTCTAAAGTTAAGAAGATTTGTAATTTCATTTTCTCCTTTTTTAATCTTCTTAGCTTTTCCGGCTCTTTCTTGCTCAATTTGACGTTTTTGTTTTTCTGCCATTGATTGACAAATAGCATTTTGATATGTAAAGTGTGTATCTTGAGCTATTTTGCTCCAGTTATACTCATTTCTTACTTTATTTTTAGCTCTCTTTGTTATATCTGCACATAACTTATGGTCATATAATAATTCTAATATAGAATCTGCAAAAGAATTTGGATTTCCACAATATGCTTTCATACCATTAACTTTATGATCTACTATTTCATTTAATCCACCTATATCAGATACTACAATAGGATTTTCAGAAAGCATAGCTTCTAATGCAACAATTCCAAATGGCTCATAAGTACTTGGAAATACTGCTATATCTGCAGCTTTATACATTCTTTGAACATCTTTACCATTCATATATCCTGCAAAATACACTTTATCTCCCAATCCTAGATTATTTGCTTGTGCTTTAAGTTCATCTAGCATTCCACCTTTTCCACAAATAACTAGTTTTGCATCATGATATCCATTTAATATTTTAGGCATAGCTGAAATTAAATGTTGAATTCCTTTTTCATAAACAAGTCTTCCCATAAATAGAATTATTTTCTCATTATCCATTGCATATTTTCTTCTAAAGTTATAATCTCTTTCTATTCCATTAAATAAATTTAAATTAACTCCATTTGGTACAACATTGATTTTTTCATAAGGTAAGCCAAATAATCTTTGTAATTCATTTTTCATATAATTGCTATTAACTATAACTTCTGCTGATTCATAAGTTAACATCCATTCAGTATCATTTATATATCTTTGTGTTTCATCATGAATTCCACTGTTTCTTCCAGCCTCTGTCGCATGAATTGTTGATACTATTGGAATGTTATATGAATTTTTTAAAGTTTTAGCAGCATATGCAACTAACCAATCATGTGCATGTATTACATCAAAATTTCCTTCTTCTTGTATTATCTCATTTGCCTTTGCTACCATATTAAAGTTCATTTGCATAATCCAATCTATAAAGTTATTTGGATTAATCATGTAGTTATCCACTCTGTATACCTTAACACCTTTGTCGTCTTCAAAATATGGTACATCTCCATCTCTATATGTAACAACTGTTACATCATGTCCGATCTTTTAATAAAGTTTTTGATAAATCATGTACTACTCTTGCTATTCCTCCTACTACTCTTGGTGGGTATTCCCATGTTAACATCAATATTCTCATTGATAGTTCCCCTTCTTTCATAATTTTCTTTTGTTATTTCGACATCTTTTTACATTTAACTTATTTTATACAATTTTTTTTAATTTGTAAATGGTTTTACAACATTTTTTTATTTTTTTATTACTTTTTTTAATTTATTTTTTGTTTACTTTTAAATTTAAATAAAAATAAGAATTCAAACTAACAAAATTGTTTTTAGAAGTTCAAATTCTTATTTACTTTTTATTTTATTTTAAATTTTTTAGCTATAAATGATGTATCATAATTATTATTTTTAAAATCTTCATCATCTAAAATCTTTAATATAAACTCTATATTAGTTGTAACTCCATCTACAACTAGTTCTGCTAAGGCACTCTTCATTTTAGCAATAGATTCATTCCTATCTTTTCCATGAACTATTACTTTAGCAATCATAGAATCATATGTAGGCGGAATCTTATATCCTGCATAAATGGCTGTATCTATTCTAATTCCATTTCCTCCTGGCAAATGAAGTTCTTTAACTGTTCCTGGACATGGCATAAAATTCTTTTCTGGGTCTTCTGCATTAATTCTAGCTTCCATACTATGCCCTGTAAATTTAATTTCTTTTTGTGTATATGATAGTTTTTCTCCACTTGCAATTTTTATTTGTTCTTTTATTATGTCTATACCAGTAATCATTTCTGTAATAGGATGTTCTACTTGTACCCTTGTATTCATCTCCATAAAATAGAAATCTTTATTTTTGTCTACTAAAAATTCAATAGTACCAGCATTAATATATCCTATTTCTTTTACTGCTTTTACTGCTGTTTCTCCCATTTTAGCTCTTAGTTTATCATCTAATACTGGAGAAGGTGTTTCTTCTAAAACTTTTTGATTTCTTCTCTGAATTGAACAATCTCTTTCTCCTAAATGAATAGCATTTCCAAACTCATCACCTAAAACTTGTATTTCTACATGTCTTGGATTTTCTATGAATTTTTCTAAATACAAACTATCATCATTAAAAGACACTTTTGCTTCTTGTTTAACTAAATCATATACATTTTCTAATTCTTGTTTTGAATGAGCTATTCTGATACCTCTTCCGCCACCTCCAGCAGATGCTTTTAACATAACTGGATACTTGATTTTTTCTGCAAGATTAATAGCTTGTTCTTTTGAATATATTAGTCCATCTGAACCTGGAACTACTGGCACACCTGCTCTTTTCATTGTTTCTTTAGCTTTTGATTTATTTCCTAATAAATCTATTAATTTATAGTTTGGTCCAATAAATTTAATACCTATTTCTTCACATATTTTTGCAAAATTACTATTTTCTGATAAAAATCCAAAACCTGGATGAATACTATCTGCACCGGTTAGACACGCAGCCTCTAAAATAGCTTTTATATTCAAATAGCTTTTGGCAGATTGCGCAGGTCCAATACAAACTGCTTCATCAGCAAGTTTAGTATGTAAAGCTTCTTTATCTGCTTCAGAATAAACAGCAACAGTCCTAATCCCCATTTCTCTACAAGCTCTAATAATTCTTACAGCAATCTCACCACGATTTGCAATTAAAACTTTTTTTAACATATCTTGACTCCTTTGGTTCCGTAGATTTTTTGTTTCACTTTTTTAGTCGTTTTTTGTCATTTTATACAATAGCAAATGTCAATTCACCTTTTACAGCAACTTTTCCGTCAACAGTTGCTATTGCCTCACCTATACCTATTGGTCCTTTTCTCTTAATTATTTTTACTTCTAATTTCAAAGTATCTCCTGGAACAACTTGTTTTTTAAATCTTAATTTGCCTATTCCACCAAATAAAGCATTTTTTCCTTTATTTTCTTCCATTGATAAAATAGCAACTGCTCCTGTTTGAGCTAATGATTCTACTATTAAAACTCCTGGCATTATTGGATTGCCTGGAAAATGTCCTTTAAAATAGTATTCTTCTTCATTTACATATTTATATGCAGTCGCACTCTCACCTGGAATAAAATCTTCTACTTCATCTATCATTAAAAATGGTTCTCTTTGTGGAATTATATTTTTTATTCCTTCCTTATCTAATTTCATTATATTTCTCCTTTTTATTTTAATTTAAATAATGGTGCTCCATATTCTACCATATCTTCGTTATTTACACAGATTTCTACTACTTCACCATCAAATTCTGATTCTATTTCATTCATTAATTTCATTGCTTCAACTATGCAAACAACTTGACCTTTTTTTATTTTATCTCCTACTTTAACAAATGGTTCTTTATCTGGAGCTGAACTTGCATAAAAAGTTCCAACCATTGGAGATTTTACAATTTTTAAATTTTCTTCTTTTTTATTTTCTACATTTACTAAAGAGTTTTCTTTTGGAGTAGTGGCAACAGGAACTGTCATTGGTGCACTAGCTTCTATAACATTTCCTCCTGTCACTACAACTTCTTTTTGCATGTTTTTCTTCATGCTAATCTTTATTCCTTCTGGAAATTCTATTTCTAATTCATCTATTTTAGAATCTCCCATATCATCTATTAGTTTTTTGATATCATTATAATCCATAAAACTATTCCTCCCATTTTTTGAATAATATACTGCTATTATGTCCTCCAAATCCTAAAGAGTTTGATATAGCGTATTTTATTTCTTTATTTCTTCCTTCATTTGGAACTATATCTAAGTCACATTCTTCATCTGGAACTTCATAATTTATTGTTGCAGGAACAAAACTATCTTCTATTGCTTTACAACAAACTACTGCTTCAACTCCACCTGCTGCACCTAATAAATGTCCTGTATGTCCTTTAGTAGAACTTATCATAACCTTTTTAGCATTTTCTTCTCCTAAAGCTGTTTTTATAGCTTGAGTTTCACACATATCATTTAAATGAGTAGATGTACCATGTGCATTTATATATGTAATCTCTTCTGGTTTTACACTAGCTTCTTCCATTGCTACTTTAATTGCTCTTGCTCCACCTTCTCCTCCTGGTGCTGGAGATGTAATATGATATGCATCTGAAGTTGCTCCATATCCTACTATTTCTGCATATATTTTAGCACCTCTTTTTTTAGCATGTTTATATTCTTCTAGTATAAGGATTCCTGCTCCTTCACCCATTACAAATCCATTTCTTTCTTTATCAAATGGCATACTTGCTCTGTTTTTATCTTCTGATCTACTTAAAGCTTTTATATTTGCAAATCCTGCTATACTAAGTGGTGTAATTGAACTTTCAGTTCCCCCAGCTATTACAATATCTTGATATCCATGTTTAATCATTCTAAAGCTTTCCCCAATACAATGTGTTCCACTTGCACATGCAGTAACCATAGCTATTGATTCACCTTTTGCGCCAATATCTATTGCTACATTTCCAGTTGCCATATTAGAAATTGCCATTGGTATATACATTGGTGATACTCTATCTGGTCCTTTTTCTAAGCATTTTCTTTGTTCTTCTTCTATTGTATTTACTCCACCAATACCAGAACCAATTATTACTCCTACTCTTTCCATATTTTCTTTTTCTTTATCTAATTTGCTATCTTTCCAAGCTTCTCTTGATGCAATCATTGCATATTGAGAATATAAATCTAATCTTTTAGCTTCTCTTCTATCAAAATATTCTTCTGGATTGTATCCTTTCACTTCTGCTGCTAATTTAACTTTAAAATTTGTTGTATCAAATTTTGTTATTTCATCTATTCCACATTTTCCTTCTTTGATACCTTTCCAAAATTCTTCTACATTATTTCCTATTGGTGTTATAGCACCTAATCCTGTAACTACTACTCTTCTTTCCATCTTATTTTTCCTTTCTAATTTTATTTTTACATTACCATTCCGCCATCAATATTTATCACTTGCCCTGTGATATATGAACTTGCATCTGTTCCTAGAAAATATATTAATTCAGCAACTTCCTTTGCTGTTCCCATTCTTTTTAAAGGTATTTGATTATATATATTTTCTTTTACACTATCTGGTAATACATCTGTCATATCTGTTTCTATAAATCCTGGTGCAACTGCATTTGCTCTAATATTTCTTGAAGCCAATTCTTTTGCAATACTTTTTGTAAATCCTATTACTCCAGCTTTTGAAGCAGAATAATTACATTGTCCTGCATTTCCTGCAACTCCTACAACTGAAGATAAGTTTATAATTGAACCTTGTCTTTTTTTCATCATATATTTTGTAACAGCTTTTGTTACTAAAAAAGTCCCTTTTAAATTAATTTCTAAAACCTTATCAAAATCTTCTTCTTTCATTCTCATTAATAGATTGTCTCTTGTTATACCAGCATTATTTACTAAAACATCAATTTTTCCGAATTTCTCTATTGTTGATTCAACAACTTTTTCTACTTCTTCTTGTTTTGAAACATCTGCTTTTAAAACTAAAGCTTCTATATTATTTTCTTCAAATTCTTTTTTTAATTTTTCTAGATCTGTTTTATCAGAAACATAATTTGTAACTATATTAAATCCATTTTGTGCATATTTTAAAGCAACTTCTTTTCCGATTCCTCTTGAACCTCCTGTTACAAAAACAACTTTCTTTTCTTCCATAAATTTTCCTCCTTATTTATTTTTCATTAAATATTCTTCTAGATTTTGAACGTTATTAATATTAAATACATTAGCTTCTTTATTATCTTTTTTTTCAAATCCTGTTAATGCTTTTCCTGGTCCTATTTCTACATATTCTTCTATATTTTCCTCCTGCATCTTTTGAATTGCCTTATCTAATCTTACAGGACTTATTATATGTTTTTCTAAAATTTCTTTTATGTTGTCCCCTTTTTTATAATATGAACCATCAATATTTTTAATAACTTTTGCTTTTCCTTCTTTAAACTCAATTTTTTCTAATTCTTTAGCAAATTCTTCACTTGCCTTTTTTAATTTAATTGTATGAAAAGGTCCGCTAGTCTTTAATGGGGCTATTCTTTTGGCACCTGCTTCTTTAAGTAAATCACTAGCCGTTTCTATAGCTTCTTTTTCACCTGATATAACTGTTTGAATCTTGCAGTTATAGTTTGCAGGAACTATAAATTTTCCTGTATCATTTATTTTCTTGCAAATTTCTTCTATCTTTTTAGAATCAAGACCTATTACTGCAGCCATAGAATATTCTTCTTCTGGCAATAAATTGTCCATATAATATCCTCTTTTTTTAATTAAATTTATTCCATCTTCAAAAGATATTATTCCTGAATATATTAAAGCTGTATATTCTCCTAAGCTTAGTCCTACAGATATATCTGCTTCTATATTATTTTTCTTTAAAACTTCTAAAAAAGCAAGACTTGTTGTTAATATTGAAATTTGTGTAAATTCTGTTTTATTTAATTTTTCTTCAGGTCCTTCAAAACATAATTTCTTAACATCAATTCCTGAAATTCTTGATGCTTCATCATAAATTTTTCTTGCTTCTTCGTACTTTTCATATAAATCTTTTCCCATACCTACAACTTGGGCACCTTGCCCAGGAAATAAAAAAGCTCTTTTCATATTATTTTTCTCCTCGTATAATATGTTTATAAGGTTTATTTAATATGAATTTTATAAACATATTCTTTCTTTTATATTTCTAATAAAATACTTCCTGTATTCAATCCTCCGCCATATCCTAAAAGTATTATTTTATCACCACTTTTTAATAATTTTTCTTTTTTAAGTTCATCTATAGCTATTGGTATACTAGCACAAAAAGTATTTCCTACTTTATCAATATTTACATACATCTTTTCTTTATCTATTTTTAGTCTATTTGCTATCCCATTCATTATTTTCAAATTTGATTGATGTGGAATTATGTATTTTATATCTTCCATTTTTTCATTTGATTTTTCTAATAAATCTAATATATTTTTTGTTGTATTTGTAACAGCATATTTATATACTTCTTTTCCATTCATCTTAATTGTTTCTTCTGATTTACAAGTCAAAATCTCATTATTGTCTTCTTCTGCCTCAATTAAAGAAAAATATTTTTTATTTTGTTTTGACTTTTCAATTAATGTAGCTCCTGCTCCATCAGATAAAACAACAGATGTTGAAACATCATTTACATCTATATATCTTGATAAAATATCAACTCCAATTATTAAAGCTTTTTCTACTCTTCCTGTTTCTATATACATTTTTGCAATATCAAATGCATTTATATATCCACTACAACCTGCTAAAATATCTAATGCTATACATTTTTCAATTTTTAAATGTTTTTGGATATAGTTTGATATACCAGGCATCAGATTATTAGTAGTTGTTGTAGCTGTTATTATTAATCCTATTCCTTCTTTAGATATATTTTTTTCAAACAAATTATTTACTGCTTTTAATGCTATTTTTTCTATTGTTTCTCCAATAGAATAAAACCTTTTTTCTATTCCTGTTCTTTTTCTAATATATCCATCTTCTAACCCTAACCTCTTCTCTATCTTATCATTAGAAACCTCTGGCTTTGGAAGATATATTCCTGTTTCTATTATTTCTATATTATTCATTAGTTCCTCTTTCTTAAATCTCATATTTTCATTATATATTTATACATCATTTACAATATTTTTTCTATTAGTCTGAACGGTCAATTTTATTTTTTCACGCAAAAAAATACTAATATCTTCAAGAAAAATTTATATATTTTTTCTTAAAAATATTAGCATTATTTATTTAAAATATTTTATTCATTTTCTTCTGAAATCTCTTCTTCAATTACATTTACTTCTTCAGAAGAAGCATTTGCGTTATTAACATTGTTACCTGCACTATTATTGCTATTTTGTGTTGTATTTGTATTAGAATTTGTACTTGTATTTTTTGTATTTATCCCCATATCATCTAGATATTTTTCAGCATCAATTTGATTATCATTTACAGAGATATAGTAACTCTTCTCTCCTCCTGATATTGTCATATATATATCATCAGCAACTGTTGTAAATAGTTCTTGTCCAGAGGCATTTACTAATGTATATTTATTATCTTTGCATGCAACAAATACATTATAGTCAGGGATTTCTAATAAATTCAAAGCATTTTTATTATTTGAAGCAATATATCCTATTTGGTCATACTTATAATCTACTACTAGCTTTCCATTTACATCATATAATCCCCAATATTTGTCTTTTCTTGCTGGAATCAAATTATCTACTAATATATATTTATTTTTTATATTGTTTTGCGCAAAATTAGAAATATCTATTCCTATTTCATCATTTTCTATATGAATTTTTATATTTCCAGCCTTATCTAGAACTCCATACTTACCATCTTTTTTAGCTAGATATAATCCTAACTTTTGATCCATAAGTTCTATACTATCATACATTAATTGTACTTTTGTTTCACCATTTTTTGAAATTATACCAACCTTATTGTTATTTGTAACAAAAAAATCTCCTGAAACAGGCATATATTCTATCTTATCGTATTTAGGCTCTAATATTTGATTTCCATCTAAATCAACTACTCCATATTTTTCTTGTCCCGCTTTTTTTACAACCATCATATCTTGTAAAATTGCTTTTTGGTTTGCAAATTCTGGACTAATTTCTTCATATCCAAAATCTAATACAGCATTTGTATATGTTTTAACTAGATATGGTAATGTATATATATGTATTCTATTTTTTTCTTGGTCATATTGAAAACTTATATTAAATGCCTTTTCTAATCCCTCTTGAGTTGTATATAGTACTCCATTTCTAGCTTCAACAGGAGTCTTTATATTTTCACATTCATAATTTTCATTTTCACTTGTCAAATCTAATTTATATATTTCTGTAGAATTCAAAGCCAAATTTGCAACTTCTGATTCATTTTGTACATAGCATTTACTCTGTGACTCTGATTTTTCAGTATATTCACCGTTATAGCTTTCATATCCCAAATAGCTTGCTATTTCTTTAATAGGAGCTTTAACTTCTCCATTTTCAACAACTAAAATTTGTAATAATTTATTATTTAATTGACCATCAAGATATACCTTTAATTGTTTGTTTTCTAAATACCCTAGATATGCGACTATTGCAATAATTATCAAGATAACCACTATAATAGATCCTAATATTATTCCTGCAGTTCTTTTCTTTTTCTTTTCTTCTTTTTTTTGAAAACTTTCCTCAATTAAATTCATATGTATACCCCCAAAAATTTTTTTATTTTATATAGCCGTATTTTTTATAAAATTCTTCTCTAAATGTACCCAAATTATCATTCTCTATTTCTATTCTAACCTTTTCCATTAAATTAGTCAAGAATCTTAAATTATGAATTGACAATAATCTTACTCCTAAAATTTCATTTGCTTTAATTAGATGTCTAATATATGCTCTTGTATAATTTTTACATGTATAACAATCACATTCTGGATCTAATGGTCCCCAATCTCTTTCATATGTTGCGTTTCTTACAACTACTTTTCCATGTGATGTCATAGCTGTTCCATTTCTTGCAATTCTAGTAGGTAATACGCAATCACACATATCTATACCAGCAATAGCAGCTTCTATTAAATAATCTGGTGTACCTACTCCCATTAAATATCTTGGTTTATTTTCTGGCATAAGTGGAGTTGTATATTTAAGCATTTTTAAAAATTCTTCTTTGGGTTCTCCTACACTTATTCCTCCTATAGCGTATCCTGGCAAATCTAATTTTATTAAATCTTCTGCACTTTGTTTTCTTAAATCTTCATAAAATCCACCTTGAATAATCCCAAACAATGCTTGTTTTTCTGTGTTTTTATGTGCTTCTTTACATCTTTTTGCCCATCTAGTAGTTCTTTCCATTGAATTTTTTGTGTATTCATATGTAGATGGATATGGACAACATTCGTCAAAAGCCATTATTATGTCTGCACCTAAATCTTCTTCTGTTTCCATTACTGATTCAGGTGAAAAGAAATGTTTACTTCCGTCTAAATGTGATTTAAATTCAACGCCTTCTTCACTAATAGTCCTTAAATCTCCTAAACTAAATACTTGAAATCCACCACTATCAGTTAAAATTGGTCTATCCCATTTCATAAAATTATGAAGTCCACCGTGCTTCTTTTACTATTTTACTTCCTGGTCTTAAATATAAATGATATGTGTTTGATAAAATTATTTGAGCCTTTACTTCCTCTTTTAATTCTTCAGGAGTCATTGATTTTACTGTCGCCTGAGTCCCGTACAGGCATAAATATTGGTGTTTGTATGTCTCCATGTGGAGTATGTATTACACCTCTTCTTGCTCCTGTTTGCTTGCAAGTATGCAATAATTCATATGTAACTGCTTCTTTCATTTTTATCTCTCCTCTAGTTCTTTATTATCTCTTTCTCTTTGATCCTTTTCTATCAATTCTTGTAAATATCTATACATATTTCCTTTATTTTCTTCAAAAAACTCTCCCAATGATTTCTCATCTGCTTTAACAAAAAGTATATCTTGAATTTCTTCTATTGCGCCATTTTCTTTCAATTTTTTTCTAAATTCTTCATTTAGTTTTTTGAATCCTTCAACATTCATATTTAAGTCAGCTTTCATTATAAATCCTACTGAACTAATTTCACTGTTTGGTATTTTTATATACTTTATTTCCTTATTTCTCACATATTTAGGGTTATTAGCATTAATACCCATTTCTTCTTCCAATTCTCTTATAGCTGTTTTTTCTGGGCAAATTTTTCCATTTTCCTTATCTAAATCAAAATCTATGCTTCCTCCTGAAAGATTAATTCTCCCTGGTGCTGCTGTTTTGCTAGCCATTCTTCCTAGTACATAATACCCATCTAATGTTTCAAGTAGTGTTCCTGCCCATACACTACAACTACTAGCTTTTTCATTCGGATGATTTTTTTCATACCAAAAATGAGCATAATCTGTTTTTCTACATTTTAAAATTAATTTATTCTCTTCATCTTCCTTTAAATCAATTGCTGTTACCAAATCTCCTCTAAAAAAATATGGTTTTTCCTTTATTTGTTCATCCCAAAAAGTATTTATTCTATCTTGTTTGCTTTTAGTTAATTCAACCACTTCATCTTTATAGTCTATTAATACTTTTTTATCCTTTATATCATATATTGCTTTGTTCTTCATAATGACATCACCTGTTCCTTTATATTATAAGCATTGCATCCCCAAAGCTAAAGAATCTGTATTTTTGTTCTACTGCTTCTTTATATGCTTTCATTATATAATCTTTACCTGCTAATGCTGAAACAAGCATTAGTAAAGTTGATTGTGGTAAATGAAAGTTTGTAATTAGCCCATCTAAAATTTTAAACTTATAACCTGGATATATAAATATTCCTGTGTCAGCCTCTGTTTCTCTTAAATTCCCATCTTCGTCTGCTACTGTTTCTAAAACTCTGCAAGAAGTAGTCCCAACAGCAATAACTCTATGTTTACTTGCTTTAGCTTTAGCTATTTTATCTACATCTTCTTGTTTTATATAAAAATGTTCCGTATGCATATGATGCTCTTCTACATTTTCTTCTTTAACTGGTCTAAAAGTTCCAATTCCTACATGTAATGTAACATTTGCTATTTCTATCCCTTTATCAGAAAGCTTTTGTAATAGCTCTTCTGTAAAATGTAATCCTGCTGTAGGTGCTGCTGCTGATCCATCATATTTTGCATATACAGTTTGATATCTATCTTTTTGTTTTAATTCCTCATGTATATATGGAGGTAGTGGCATTAATCCTATTTGGTCTAAAATTTCATTAAAAATCCCATCATATATAAATTTTACTTTTCTTGTTCCACCTTCCATAGTATCTATTATTTCGGCTTTTAACAAACCATCTTTGAAATTTACTTTTGCACCTTTGTGAAGTTTATTTCCAGGTCTTACTATACATTCCCAAATATCGCCTTCGATATTATTTAACAACAAGAACTCAACTTTTGCACCAGTTTCTTTATTACCATATAGTCTTGCTGGTAACACTTTTGTATTGTTTCTAACTAATACATCTCCTGGCTCTAAATACTCTATTATATCTTTAAAAGTTTTGTGTTCTATTGTTTTTTCTTTTCTATTTAAAACCATTAATCTTGATTCATCTCTTTTTTCTAATGGTGTTTGTGCTATTAATTCTTCTGGTAAATCATAATTAAAATCTGTTACTTTCACTTTTCTCGTCTCCTTAATTCTATTGAAAATTTTGGGACAGGTCCAAGTGAGACAAAATGTCTTACTTGGACCTGTCCCAAAATTTTTATCTGTCTAATCATTTAATCCTTTCATTGTTAGATTTATTCTTCCTTGGTCGTCTATTTCAGTTACTTTAACAGTTACTTTATCTCCAACATGTAATACATCTTCTATATTTTTAACTCTTTCTTTTGATATTTGAGAAATGTGTAATAATCCTTCTTTTCCTCCACATCCTAAATCTACAAATGCTCCAAAGTTCATAAGTCTTACTACTTCACCATAATATATTCCTCCAACTTCTACATCTCTTACTATATCTTCAATCATCTCTAATGCTTGCATAGCTTTTTCGTTGTCTTGAGAATATATATATACTTGTCCATCTTCTTCTATATCAATTTTTACTCCAGTTTCATCAATTATCTTATTGATAACTTTTCCACCTGTTCCTATTACATCTTTGATTTTTTCAACTTTTATTTGTGTTCCAACTATTCTTGGAGCATATTTAGATAATTCTGCTCTTGGTTTATCTATAACTGGTAACATTATATCATCTAATATATGTTGTCTTGCTTTTCTTGTTTTTTCAAAAGCTTCTGCTATTATTTCATAAGTTAGACCATCACATTTAATATCAACTTGAATTGCTGTTATACCTTTTTCAGTTCCTCCAACTTTAAAGTCCATATCTCCAAAGAAGTCTTCTAATCCTTGGATATCTACTAGCATTACATAATCTTCATCATTATCTGGATTTGTTACTAATCCTGTTGAAATACCAGCAACTGGTCTCTTAATTGGTACACCTGCATCCATTAATGCTAAAGTACTTCCACAAATACTTGCTTGTGAAGTTGATCCATTTGAAGATAATACTTCTGAAACAACTCTTATAGCATAAGGAAATTCTTCTTTTGATGGAATTACAGGAACTAATGCTTTTTCTGCTAAAGCTCCATGTCCAATTTCTCTTCTTCCAGGTCCTCTAGATGGTCTTGCTTCACCTACACTATAGCTTGGGAAATTATAGTGATGCATATATCTTTTAGATTCTTCTGTTGTATCTATTCCATCTAAAACTTGTTCTTCACTCATCATTCCTAAAGTAGCTACTGATAATACTTGAGTTTGTCCTCTTGTAAATAAAGCACTTCCATGTGTTCTAGGCAATAATCCTACTTCACATGATAATGGTCTTATTTCATCTAAAGCTCTTCCGTCTACTCTTTTATGTTCATTAAAAATCATTTCTCTTACACATTTTTTCTCTAATTTATATATTGCATCTCCTAATTGTTGTTTGTTTTCTTCAAAAGCTTCTTCTCCATATTTTTCAATATAGCTATTTTCAATTTTTTCTGTTAATTCTGCAATATTATTATCTCTTGTTTCTTTATCAGCTTCTTGAACTTTTTCTTTCATTTCTTCTTTAAAGTTTTCTTCAAGATAGCTATATAGATCTTTATCTATTTCAAATGATTTGTATTCAAATTTTGGTTTTCCAATATCTTTTTGAATATCTGAAATAAATTTACATATTTTCTTTATTTCTTTATGAGCTTCTTTTATTGCATTTAACATTACATCATCTGGTACTTCGTTTGCTCCTGCTTCAATCATTGTTATTTTATTCTCTGTTGCTGCAACTGTTAGTGTTAAATCTGATTTTTTTCTTTGTTCAACTGTTGGATTTATTACAACTTCTCCATCTACTAATCCAACATTTACTGCTGCTGTTGGTCCATTAAATGGTATATCAGATATTGCAAGTGCAGAAGCAGCACCAATCATAGCTGCAACTTCTGGAGAATTATCTTGATCTACACAAAGTACAGTTCCTACAACTACAACATCATTTCTAAAATCTTTTGGGAATAATGGTCTTAAAGGTCTATCTATAGCTCTTGATGTTAAAATTGCTTTATCACTTGGTTTACCTTCTCTTTTTAAGAATCCTCCTGGTATTTTCCCTACTGAGTATAATTTTTCTTCAAAATCTACTGACAATGGGAAAAAGTCAATCCCTTCTCTTGGTTCTTTTGATGCTGTTACATTTACTAGTACACATGTATCTCCATAACGCACTAATACACTACCATTTGAAAGTCCTGCCATTTTTCCTGTTTCTATTACAAGTTTTCTACCTGCTAATTCAGTTTCATATGTTTTAAACATTTTAATTCTTCCTTTCTTTTTTCAGCTTTAAATTTGCACCCTTTATTTTATCAAATTCTTTTAGATTGTAACCTCTAACATATATTATTTATAACAATACATGTTACAAGCTACATAACCTAAAATAAAAATCTGATAAAAACTTAACAAAAGCCCATGCTAAACAAGCGCTGGGCTTTTAAAATTATTTTCTTAAACCTAGTTTTTCAACTATTGTTCTATATCTATTAACATCTTTCTTTGATAAGTAGTTTAATAGATTTCTTCTTTTACCTACCATTTTCAAAAGACCTCTTCTTGAATGGTTGTCTTTTTTATGGATTTTTAAATGTTCTGTTAATTCATTAATTCTTTCTGTTAAAAGAGCAATTTGAACTTCTGGAGAACCAGTATCGTTTTCTTCTCTTTTATAAGTATTAATGATTTCTTGTTTTCTTTCCTTTGTCATCATAGTTAACACACCTCCTATATATTTTTATCTTCCTTTAACCTGGCTTAAATTTAGGTGCATAAATTTTAGGCTAAGTAAAAGGTCTGCTTTGTTTTAAGCATACCTATTTTACTATATTTTTGGATAAATTGCAAGTGTTTTTAATCATTTCACAATCTTTTTTCATAAAATTCATATTTTCACTACTCTATACTTTTTAGACTTTCTATCATATCAATTTTCTTAAGAGCAAAATATGTTGCAAAATTAACTATTATAGTAAATCCTACAGTTATTAATACTGCATATAAATAACTAAGTGGTGCAATTGTTTTACTAAATCTCATCATACTTAGCTCACATGTTTCGATTATAAAGTAGTTTAAGAAATATCCTCCAACTAAGCCTAATAATATTCCAATTATCGTTAATAATATAGTTTCTCTAGAAATATAGTTATATACTTCTTTGTCATAAAAACCTAAGACTTTGATAGTAGCAAGTTCTCTAATTCTTTCACTAATATTTACATTTGATAAATTATATAAAACAACAAAAGCTAATAGTCCTGCAGAAACAATTAATATTACAACTACATAATCTAATGATTCCATAGTATTATCCATTAGTTGTATTGCATCTGATATCACTTGTAAAGAAGCAACTTCTCCTTTATTCATAATTTCTTTAGATAAAATTTCTTCTTGTTCTTCATTTATATCATTATTTTGCGTTAACAATATATTTGTTTTATATTCTTCTCCATATAAAACTTCATATAATTCTCTTGACATATATACATAGTGATAAATATAATTTTCTGCTATATTTGATATTTTAACTTCTTTTCTTTCTCCATTGCTATCTTCTAAAAATATGGTATCTCCAACCTTTACATCTAAAAGTTGTGCTGCTTTATCAGTTAAGCAAATCTCATTATTATTCAAAGTTATTGTTTCTTTACTCTTTGCATCATTTATATTAATAATTCCTTTCAACTCCTCTTTATTTTCTGGAACTATTATTTGAACATCTTCCTCTTGTTTATTACTTATGGCTTTAGCAGAAGTCATATATGTTTCAATAACTCTATTAATTTCTTCTTTTCCTTCTAATTCTTGTTTCAATTCTTCTATTTTATCATTTTCCAATCCATCTTTTAGAGTTATTTGCATATCATAATCAAATACATGCTCATATTGTAAAGGCATTAAACTACTAATAGAATTTTTTAATCCAAAACCTGCTAAAATCAAAGAAGTACATCCCAAAATTCCTATAATAGTCATCAAAAACCTCTTCTTGTATCTAAAAATATTTCTAACTGTTACTTTTCTACTAAAACTTAAATGTTTCCAAATAAATGGAATTCTTTCTAGTAACACTCTCTTTCCCATCTTAGGAGCTTTAGGTCTCATTAGTATTGCAGGAGTATCTTTTAACTCTTTTAATATTGCATATAATGTAGCACCAACGATACATCCAAATATCAATAATAATCCTATTCCACCATATAAAAAGTTAAAACTCAAAGAAATCTCACCTACGTCATACATCATAGAATACATCATCCAAATTATTTTTGGAAGTAATACAAATCCTACGCACATTCCTAAAAATCCACCAATTATTGATGCAAGTGTTGCATATATTATATATTTACTTGCTATTTGTATCTTGCTATATCCTAAAGCTTTTAAAGTTCCTATTTGAGTTCTTTCTTCTTCAACCATTCTAGTCATTGATGTCAAAGAAATTAGTGTAGCTACTATGAAAAACACAGCTGGAAATACTCTTCCTATATTTTCCACACTATCTGTATCTTGGATAAAACTTACATATCCGCACATTAGAATCCCTGTCTAAAATATACCATGTAGGTTTTTCTATATCGGCTATTTTTGCTTTTGCATCTATTAATTTAGCCTCTGCTTCTGCTAATTGTTTATTTGCCTCTTCTTCCTGAGCAAGTAATTCTTGTTCTCCATCTTTTAATTCTTGCTTTGAATTTTCTATTTTTTGTTTAGCATTATATATTTTTGCATATGTAGTTATTTTTGTATTTTTTAGAGTTTTTTCTTGACTCTCCAACTCTATTTTTTCATTTTCAATTTCTTTTTTTGCATTTTCTAATTCTTGTTTTCCCGAAGCAATCCCAGAATCAATTTGTGCTATAGACTCATTTATCTTATTTTTATTTGCTTCCAATCCAGCTTTTTGTGTTTCTAAAGTTGCTTTTTCAGTTTCTAATTTTACTCTTTCCTCTTCAGTTAAATCAGGATTTTCTAGTTTTTTAATTACTTCTGTATACGAAGAATTAACAAGATTCAATCCAATTTCTATCGTTTTCAAATTTCCTTGCAACGTATTTTTTTGACTTTCAAATTCTGCAAACTTGGCATTTGCATCATTTTCTTTAGTAATTAATTCATTTTCCCCTTGTGTAATTTGATTTTTTGCATTTTCTATTTCTTTTTCAGCATTAGCAAACTCTGTATTAGCCTTTTTCTCATTGTTTGCAATTTCTTCTTCTGATGTTTCAATCTTAGCATATCCATCTTCTATTTCTTTTTTTGCATTGGCGATTTCCTCTTCAGCCTCTTGTTTTTTAGAATTGTATTCTGCCTCAGCTTCTGTAACTTTTTCAGTTGCCTTTTGTTTTAAATCCTCTTGTCTTTTATTTTCTCTTTCATCTTTTATTTCTTCTATAGCATTTTCTACATTTTCTACTGTTTCTTTGTATTTATCCGTAGAAGTAGTATATTTATTGCTATCTTTTACTTTTATATATCCACTTGCGAAAACAGCTTTTGCATTTATATTATCTTTGCTTATGTATAAATAATAGTTTATCTTTCCAGTTCCTAAAGAACTATTACCTCTATCTCTAGAAATATACATTGGACTATTAACAGTTCCGACTATTTTTAAATTAGTTTGTTTAAGATATGCAATTTCTTCTCCATCATCGTTTGTAGTATTTTCAACCTTTAGTTCTATCGTATCACCAATTTGTTTGTTATTAGCCGTTAAAAACTTCTTCTCTACAACACACTCATTTTCATTTTCTGGTAATCGTCCCTCTACTAACTCTGGTTTATTTATATCTTCAACACATAAAACTTTTGCAATAACTTCTTTATTATCTATCTCAATACTTCCATCTGTTTCGTAAGTTCCTATTACTTCATCAACATTTTCTACTTTTTTAATCTCTTCAATATCTTCACTAGTTAAACCTAAAGTAGACATTACTTGTATATCATAAACATTTTGATTTTTATAATACTTATCAATAGTATCAACCATATCTGGAGAAGTACTTCTAACTCCAGCAAAAAAGCCAACGCCTAAAAAAGCCATTAATAAAATAGAAATAAATCTTTTATATGTATTTTTTATCTCTTTAAAACAATCTTTCAATAAAGTTTTTTTCATGAGCACCTCCTTCGGGACAGGTCCAAGTTAGACATTTTGTCCAATTAGGGACATATCTCTACCATTCAATTTCTTCCACTGACACTGGATTTTCATTTATCTCAACCTTTTCTGCTGTTCCATTTTTAAAATATATAACTTTATCTGCCATTGGTGCTATTGCTCCATTATGAGTTATTATTAATACAGTCATATTTTCTTTTCTTGCAGTATCTTGTAATAGTTTCAAAATCTGTTTTCCAGTCTTATAATCTAATGCTCCTGTTGGCTCATCACATAATAAAAGCTTTGGATTTTTTGCAATTGCTCTAGCTATCGCAACTCTTTGTTGCTCCCCTCCTGATAATTGTGAAGGGAAATTATTCATTCTATCTTTTAGCCCTACTTTCTCTAGTACTTTTTCTGGGTTTAATGAATCTTTACATACCTCAGTTGCAAGTTCTACATTTTCTTTAGCTGTTAAATTTTGAACTAGATTATAGAATTGAAATACGAAACCTATATCTTCTCTACGATATTTAATTAATTCCTTATTTTTCAATCCTGTAATTTGCTTTTTGTCAACAATTACATCTCCTGATGTTGCACTATCCATTCCACCCAAAATATTTAAAGCTGTTGTCTTTCCCGCTCCTGATGGTCCAACAATTACCACCAATTCTCCTTTATCAATTTTAAAGTTAGTATTATCTAACGCTTTAATTGTTATTTCTCCCATTATGTATTCTTTACAAACATTTTTAAACTCTATATATGACATATTAAAACCTCCTTTTTTAAGGATTTTTACAGCTAGATTATATCATATTGAATTATAAAAATCTATCGTTAATTGTGAAGATTTTGTGATTTTTATAATTATGTTTTTTTGATTTTTAAAAATAGTTTGCTAAAATTAGCAAGCTAAACTATATATTCTATTTTATTATTAGGAAAATATTTTTTCATTTCTTCTCTTAAAAATATTTCACCATCTTTTCTTAATTCATTTTTATACATATATTTTCCCTTTCCTCTTCCAGTCATTATATCTTTATTGTATAAATTTATCGCATTTGGAAAAGCTTCTTCATTTATTTTTGTATGAACATAACTATATGTCATAAATATAATTTCAAAAAAAGCATCTTTTTTTACTTTAGTTGATAATTTTTCATAAAGTGTTTTTATCAAATCAGGATATAGCTCTTTCCAATTTTCTACCATTATTACAGGTGCAATCAATATTCCAACTTTATATCCCGCTTCTTTTAATTTATTTATCGCTTCTATCCTTCCTTGTAACCTGGATGTTCCAAATTCCACTCTATTTATTATCTCTTCTGGATTTACACTCATTCTAACAGTTACTTTCCCATTATGATTTAATGGTAATAAATCATCTACCATATCAAATTTAGTTGGAAATGTTAAAAATCCTTTTTTAGTATCCTTAAAGTTTTCTATCGTCCATACCAAATTATTTGTAATTGTATTTTCTAATATCAAATCACTATTGCTCCCTATCTCAAAAGTTAATTCTTTTTCTGATGTTTCTCCCGTTTTTATTATTTTTTCTAGCATCTTTTCTCTGTTTACAAATAATCTTAAATAGCTACATTTATTATAATTACAAACTAGATAACAATACATACAAGATGCTGTACATCCGTGATGATGTATAAGGGACTAGAAAATCTGATGTTTTATGATTTGGAACAAATTTATGTGTTTTCCTTATTCCTATTATTAGATTTCTTTTTAAATTTGCAAATTCTTTGTTTTCTTTTTTTCTCATTTCTTCTATATTATTATGATTTTCTATTTCTACTTTTGGAATATCTTCAAATTTTTTCATTAATTCTTTTCCTAAAGGGTATTCTAAAATTTCTTTTTCAAAATAAATAGCTTTTGGTTTAAACATATCTATACACCTCATAAGATATTTTAACCAAAAGCTAATATTTAATTCTTTATTCTTTCATATGTCACAAAATCATAATCCAAATTATTATCTTCATTTTTTATTCCTTTTATTCTTTCTACTTCTTTCCAAGTTTTTTCATCAATTATTGGAAAGAAAGTATCTCCTTCAAATTCTTCATCTATTTCTGTAACATACATTTTATTTACATATGGCATTAATAAATTGTAAATTAAAGCTCCTCCTATAACAAAGCTTTCATTTTCTTTATCTTCTATTAAGTCCTGTATTTCTAATAAAGATCTTACAACTTTAACATTTTCATCATTAACTTTAAAATCTGGATTTTGACTAAAAACAATATGTTTTCTGTTTGGTAATACTCTTCCCAATGATTCGAATGTTTTTCTTCCCATAATAATTGTATGTTCTGTCGTTAATCTCTTAAAATGTTTTAAATCTTCTGGCAAATGCCAAATTAATTTATTGTTTTTTCCTATTATATTATTTTTTGCTTTTGCAACTATTATACTTAGCATACGTATTTCTTCCTTTCTATTCTGCTACCGGTATCTTTCCTAATTTCATTTCTTTATTATAATCATAATTTTCTATTTCAAAATCTTCTACTTTAAAATCATAAAAATTCTTTGTAGGATTTTTTATAACTAATTTTGGATGAACGTCCATAGCTTTTCCTTCTATTAATTTTTTTACTAATGGTATATGTCTATCATAAATATGGCAATCTCCTATATTATGTGTCAATGTTCCTACTTCTAATCCTGCAACTTGTGCAAACATATATTGAAGTGCAGCATATTGCATTACATTCCATCCATTTGCAGCTAACATATCTTGAGAACGTTGATTTAAAATCAAATGTAGTTTTCCTTCCTTTACTAACCATTGTGTTCCATATACACATGGTTCTAGTGCCATATCTTTTAGTTCTTCATGATTAAATATGTTTGTCATAATTCTTCTACTTGAACTGTCATTTTTCAAAAGATATAAGACAAAATCTACTTGATCCATTTCTTTAATTCCATCTTTTGTTTTAAATTTATATTTTTTTCCCATTTGATATCCATAAGCTTTTCCAATACTTCCGCTTTCATCTGCCCATTGATCCCAAATGTGTGAATTTAAGTCTTTTATATTATTTGATTTCTTTTGCCATATCCATAAAACTTCATCTATTGCTCTTTTAACTGTCCCTGAATTATTTCTAAGTGTTATCATAGGAAATTCTTTTCCTACATCATATTTGTTAGTAACACCTACTATTGATATATAATTTGCCTCTGCACCATCTTCCCATCTAGTTCTTACTCCTGTACCTTCAGAACTATATCCATTTTGTAAAATCTCTTTACATGTTTCTATAAAATGTTTATCCGCTTCAGTCATTTTATTACCTCCTTTTTCACTGTTGAAAGTATATCATAATGTATTTTTATTGTATATATTTTTTTGAGATTTTTCTTTTTACTTTTCATAAAAAAAGTGAGACAATTATCTCACCACCACTTTGGCACATACTCTTCTTCGTGTTCTCCTAACTCTTGAATGTATCCATTTTTAAAATCTAAATCTTCTATATATTGTTCTATTTCTTCCCACTCTTTTTTAGTAAGTTTTCTACTTAGTTCTTCGTACTTTTCGTCTGTTTTCGCTAGATATGTTGGAAAATATTGTGCCATTATACTTACATAAGTATCTTTACTCATATTTTCTTTTATCCATTTTAAGACCATTTTACTATTTTCCAAGTTATTTGGTAAAACAAGATGTCTTATTATCATGCCCTTTTTCATTATTTCATTTTCATCAAAAACTGTTTTTCCTACTTGTCTTTCCATTTCTTTTATTACACTACTTGCAACATCAAAATAATTTTTTACTTTTGAATATTTTTCTCCTAGATTATTAAAATAATATTTTAAGTCAGGTAAATATATATCTACATAACCGTCTAGTAATTTTATTGTTTCTAGATTTTCGAATGAATTTGTGTTGTATACAATTGGAATTTTCAAACCATTCTTTCTAGCTATTTTTATAGCTTCAATTATCTGATAGACGTAACTAGTTGGTGTAACTAAATTTATATTCTCCACATCTTTTTCTTGTTGCTTTAAAAAAATCTCTGCTAATTCCTCTGTAGTTATTTCTTTTCCTTTCCCTTGTTGACTTATTTCATAATTTTGACAATATATACAATTCAAATTGCAATTTGAGAAAAATATTGTTCCTGATCCTTTTTCTCCGGCTTATACATGGTTCTTCAAAATTATGTGTAGAATATAGTGCTATTTTCACTTTATCTGTACTTTTGCATCGTCCTATTTCACCATTATTTCTATTTATACCACATCTATGTGGACATATTTTGCAATTTTCAAGTTGTTCTATCATTTTTTACTCCTCTTATATTTCTTCAACTTTTTCTACTATTAAATTATCTTCTTCTTTTAATATTATTCTCTTTTTTGTGAACCTATCTTTATTTTGTTTCACAATCTCTTGTGCTTTTGACTCATTATCGCTGTTAGCTATTCTTCCTAGTTCTTCATCTTGTAAATTTCTTATAATTACTGTATCTTTGTTCGAATAGTCTTCTACGTACTCTATTATTGTAATCTCATAGCCTGAAGAAATCTTTTTTATAGTATCTAACAAAAAGCAATCCTCTTTCTCATCTATATTAATCTCTGATGGTATATATTTATCTATCTCTTCATCATATATAAAACTACTATTTCCCGCTCTTGGAAACTCTTTATCAAATTTTCCTCCAAATATTTCTTTTGCTTTACTAGTTATATCGTCATATGTTAATTCATATTCATCTAAATTTTTCTTAGTAACTTCCCATATCCATATATCGTCTGCTTGATTTATATCATCAAATGTTGGTAACGCCTCATTTGTAATCTCTTTCCACATATATATTTTTTCTATATATTCTTCTATTTTTGAAATTTCTTCTACATTTATACTATTTTGTCTTATTCCTACTTTTCTATATACTAACAATCCTACAAATATTATGGCTAAAATAAATATGATGATAAACATTTTTTTCATTATCATTCCCCCATTTTAGCTTCTCCCTTTTATTTCTTTTTTATTTTATCATACCTATTTTTTGCTTGCAATATAATTTTATTAATATTTTTGACTTAATACATATAAATATGTTATACTCAATCAGTACATTTTTTATGTATATTTCTTATATTTATACTTACATGCTTTATCTTTTGTTTTATATAGGGAGAGACAACAATGATTATTCTGCAAAACAAAACAGTAATTTTAACAATGTTAATAATTTTACTTCTAAATGCATATTCTATATATTTACTTCTTTTTAAAAGTAAACCATTGAAACCTTTTTCAAGAAAAATTTGTGTTTTAGAATTAATAATTTTTACATTAACAATTTCTTTAATGATAAACTATTATTTTATTTTAGAAAATAACGTAAATACATTAACGTTATTTTTATCACTTCCTATTTTTATTTTTTCTTCCATATTACTTATATTAATAAGTTTTATTATAAGTTTTGTGATTGAAATTATAAAAATAACTATTGTTAAAAAATAACTTTTATAAGAATTTAGATTATAATGGTGATAATGTATGTAAATAAATCTATAAGAAAAAAAACAAAGGATTCTATTTCCTTTGTTTTTTATTTTTAACAAATGTGTACATATGTCCCCAATTGGACAAAATGTCTAACTTGGACCTCTCTCCAAATTATGCTGTTTCTTTGTTTGGTGTTTGTCTTTTTTTCTTTTCTTTTTGTTTTCTTTCATTTTTTAATTCATTTATAACAAGTTCTGGCTCTTTTTTGTTTATTACTGTTTCTTTAGTTATTATACATTTTTCTATATTTGGATTTGATGGTATTTCAAACATTATATCTCTCATAATATCTTCAATTATAGAGCGAAGTCCTCTTGCACCTGTTTTTCTTTCTATCGCTTTGTCTACAATTGCTTCTAGTGCTTCTCTTTCAAATACTAATTCTACACCATCTATTTCAAATAGTTTTTGATATTGTTTTACTAAAGAATTTTTTGGTTCTACTAATATTTTTATTAATGCTTCTTTATCTAAGTCTTCTAAAGTCGCAATTATTGGTAATCTACCAATAAATTCTGGAATTAGACCGAATTTTAATAAATCTTGTGGTAATAATTCTTTAAATATTTCGTATTTATTTATATCTTTTTGACTTTCGATTTTTGTTCCAAATCCTATTAGTTTTTCACCAGTTCTATCTTTTATTATATTTTCTAATCCTTCAAATGCTCCTCCACATATAATCAATATATTTTCTGTATTAATTTGAATTAATTCTTGATTAGGATGTTTTCTTCCTCCTTGTGGTGGTACTGAAGCTATTGTTCCTTCTATTATTTTTAATAAAGCTTGTTGAACTCCTTCTCCACTAACATCTCTTGTAATTGAAGGGTTTTCAGATTTTCTTGTTATTTTGTCTATTTCATCTATATATATTATTCCTTTTTCAGCTTTTTGTATATCACCATCTGCTGCTTGAATTAATTTTAATAATATATTTTCAACATCTTCACCAACATATCCAGCTTCTGTTAAAGTTGTTGCATCTGCAATAGCAAAAGGAACATTTAATATTTTTGCAAGAGTTTTTGCAAGTAGTGTTTTACCACATCCAGTAGGTCCTAATAATAAGATATTACTTTTTTGTATTTCTACTCCATCTTTATCTTCCTTTTCTTCATGTGCTATTCTTTTATAATGGTTATATACTGCAACTGATAAAGTTCTTTTCGCTTCTTCTTGACCAATTACATAATCATCTAAAACTTTTTTTATTTCTTTTGGGCTAGGTACATTGTTTAATTCATTTAGTGTATATCCTGCTTTTTCTTCATCATAAAGTTCTGCATCTATTATATTTTGACATAATTCTATACATTCATCACATATATATACCCCTGGTCCAGCTACAATTTTTCTTACATTTTCTTGTGCTTTTCCACAAAATGAACATCTTACACTTCTTGGTGCATCATTTTTTGCCATATTTTTTCTCTCCTTTTTTATATAGATAAAGTTATTCATCTATTTTATTATTTTCTTTTGTCCATTATTCCATCTATTAATCCATATTTTAATGCTTCTTCTGCTGTCATATAATTATCTCTTTCTGTATCTTTTTGTATTTGTTCTACTGTTTGACCTGTTCTTTCACTTAAAAATTTATTTAATTTTTCTCTTGTTTTTACTAAATGATCTGCATGTATTTTTATTTCTGTAGCTTGACCTGAAAGTCCGCCACCTCCTATTAATGGTTGATGTATTAATATTTCTGCATTTGGTGTTGCAAATCTTTTTCCTTTTTCACCAGCTGCTAAAAGTGCTGCTCCCATACTTGCTGCCATTCCTATACATATTGTTGATACTGGGCATTTTATATAGTTCATTGTATCTATAATTCCCATACCATCTGTTATAGATCCTCCTGGTGAATTTATGTATAAATTTATATCTTTATCTGGGTCTTCTGATTCTAAGAATAATAATTGTGCAATTATTAAACTTGATGTTGTCGGGTTAACATCTTCTCCTAAGAATATAATTCTATCTTTTAGTAATCTTGAAAATATATCGTATGATCTTTCTCCTTTACTTGTTTGTTCAATTACATATGGTACTAAACTATTTCTTTCTAACATTTTATTTCCTCCTTATTATATGTTATTTTTATTTTATTGTTTCTTCTCTATTATATACCATTAATTTGATATATAAACAAGAGTTTTTTAATTTTTTATTATTTATATTTATTTTAATATCGTTTTTAACTTATTTTTATATATTATTTATATATTTTATATATTTTATATTTTTTATATTTTTTTAATAAAAGAGGTTGGTAATTTAAATTTTTCCAACCCCTTTAATTTCTATTTCTTTGTTTCCTTTTTATCTTCTATCTTAGCTTCTTTTTTTGTTTCAGATGTTTTTGTTGAAGTTTTTGCTTTTGATTTTGCTTTTGTTTTAGCATTTTCTACCAAGAACTCTAAAGCTTTTTGAGATTTTAATCCTTCTTTAATGTAATTTATAACATTTTCATTTTTCATAAATTCATCATCTTCAGATTTTCCATAATTTTTAGCCATTTCTTTTAGTTTTTCTGATACTTCTACTTCATCAGCTTCTATTTTTTCAGCTTTTATTACTGCTTCTAAAGCTAATCTTGATTTAATAGCTTCTATTGCTTGAGGTTCATATTCTTTTTTTACCTCTTCTAATGTTTTTCCCATCATTTGAAGATATTGTTCTAATTTTAATCCTTGATAAGATAAACGATTTTCAACATCTTTTACCATATTATCTGTTTCCATTTCAATCATTCCTGTTGGTATTTCAACTTTCATATCTTCACAAACTGCTTTTATTACAGCATTTTCTGTCTCATATTTTGCTCTTTGATCATTATCTTTTTGTAGTCTTTCTTTGATACTTGCTTTCAATTCTGCTAATGTGTCGAATTCACTTACATCTTTTGCAAAATCGTCATCTAATGCAGGTAATTCTTTTTTCTTTATTTCATGAACTTTTACTTTAAATGTAGCATCTTTTCCTGCTAATTCTTTTGAAAAATATTCTTCTGGGAATTTTACATTTATATCTTTTTCTTCATCAATTTTCATACCAATTATTTGATCTTCAAATCCTGGTATAAATGTGTTACTTCCTATTTCTAATTCATGTCCTTCTGCTTTTCCACCATCAAAAGCTTTACCATCAACAAATCCTTCAAAATCTATTGTTGCAATATCACCTTTTTCAACTGGTCTATCTTCAATTGATACTAATCTTGAATTATGTTCTTGCATATGTCCTAATTCATGTTCAATATCTTTTTCAGAAACTTTATATTCTATTTTTTCAATTTCAACACCTTTGTATTTTCCAAGTTCTGCTTCTGGTTTTGTTTGCATTACTGCTGTAAAGATTAAATCTTTACCTTTTTCAATTTGTTTTACATCTATATCTGGTCTTGAAACTACTTCTAATTTATTTTCTTTAACAGCTTCATCTAAAGCTTCTCCTGCAGCTTCATTAAAAGCATCTTCATAGAAGATTTCTTTTCCATAATATTTTTCAACTATTTGAATTGGTGCTTTACCTTTTCTAAATCCTGGTATATTAAAATATTTAGCGCTTTTAAAGTATACTTTCTTTATAGCATCTTCAAATTTTGAAGCTTCTACTGTTATCTCTAATTTTACTTCATTTGCATTTTTAGTTTTTTCCACTTTACAATTCATCGTTTTTCAAATCCTTTCTTTCCTATTATAAGCTTATATATTATACCACATTTTCAGCATTTTGCAAGGAATTTTTTATATTTTTCAAAAAATACTTGTTTTTTTTCTTTTTTTGTGTTAAACTTGTTAATAGTCAGTTTATTAAGAAAATTTAGGAGGTGCAATTTATTATGGCAAAATGTGCAATTTGTAAAAAAACAGCAGGTCATGGAAACAAACTTAGCATTACTCGTTCTCATATAAGTAAAAGAACTTCACGTACATGGAAACCAAATTTAAGAAGTGTAAAAGCTGAAATTAATGGTGAAGTAAAAAGAATCCATGTATGTGCTAAATGTTTAAAAGATGGAAAAGTAAAAAGAGCTTAAGCTCTTTTTTTGTTTTTATAATAGTAAAAATAAAATATTCCATATATATTATTAATTTTATATATAAATAAAGATATATGTGATTCTACATATATCTTTATTTTTTTATTTTTTCTTATTTGTTATTTTCTTTTTTCTCTTTTTTCTTTTTGCTGTCTTTCTTTCCTTTTTCTAATTTTTTATCTTCTTTGTTATTTTTGTCTTCATTATCTTTTTCTTCTTTTTTTACTTCAATAACTTCTTTTTCTTTTTTATTTCTTTTTGGAATTAAGTTAGTTACAACAATTCCCATTCCAAGAATAGAAACTAAATATACTACAATTGCTCCTACAACTGGTATTAATCCTAATAACCATATCACTAAAGATGTAACTATTATTGTTGCTAATGTAATTAATTTTTTATCTGTTTTTAATTTTTTACTTATCAAGTTACTTATTGCTATTACAAATATAGCTGAACTTATAAGTGTAAACACTAATGCTGAGCTTAATGTTATTAACCCTATATTTCTTGTAATTTCAATTACTAAGCAAATTGAAGATGCTAATATTAATACTATAGGTGATAAAATACCATACCCAACAACTGCAAGTTTTCTTTTTTCTAATATTTCATTAGTGTTTTTTAATAAGTTAGGTGCTAACCATAAACATAATAACCAAATTATTGCTACTGAAACAACATATTTTCCTAAGCTCATTATATAGTCTTGTGCATTTGATTGATCTGCATTATCTTGATTAAATTTAGCTTCTCCTCCGATAGCTCCTTCTGGAATATTTTCTAATTCTTTATTAGCTGTATAATTTAAATCTCCTACGATTCTTCCTCTTGTAGTTACTGTTACTCCATCTTCTGAATTTCCTTCAGCAAAATTAATATTATCCATCTTAACATATGCATTTCTTCCAACAATTCCAGCTATATTTAATGTTCCACCTATTGTTCTTAAATCTCTATAAATATATCCTGAAATCTTCATATTTTCTGCATATGCATAAACATCATATACTACACCTTTTATTTCTACACTTTTAGCCGTAGTAAATAAGTTGCTAAATACGTATCCTTGTTCTCCTACTGTAACTGTATTAGCTAAAATAAATGCATCTCCACCAATTTGCGAATTGATAGTTACGTTATTTGCCATGATGAACAAATTTCCATCCACAATATAATCAACTGTAACATCTTCTCCTGTTAAAAATACATCTGATTTTTTAAAGTTATCTTCTGTTACTAGTTCTGTTTCTGTAGTTTCTGCATTTTCTGTATTTTCCTCTTCTGATATTGTAACGGCTTCACTTGTTTGTGTTGTTTCATCATCAGCTTTTGCAATTGGTAATGTTAAAGCAATTACGACAATCATAATAAAAACAATAATACTTAATTTCTTTTTTAACATTTGTAATCCTCCTAAATATTCTCATTTTATACAATTAAGAATATATCTCTTTATTTAATTTTTGTCAACGCATTTTTTTAATTTCTTATAATTTTTACAATATTTTTTAACAGTACAAGTATCACACTTAGGATTTCTTGCAATACATGTATTTCTACCATGCCAAACTAATAAATGATTTATATCTTTTAAATCTTCTTTTCTAAAAATATTTAATAGATCCTGTTCAATCTTTTCTGGTTCTTTCTTCTTTGATAGCCCCATTAGATTTGAAATCCTTTTTGCATGAGTATCTACCGCTATTCCTTGTGCTATGCCAAATACCTCTAATAGAATTACATTAGCACTTTTTCTTCCAACACCTGCTAGCGTTAATAACTCTTCCATAGTCTTTGGTACTTTTCCATTAAATTCTTCTAGAACTTGTTTAGCACATTTTTTTATATTTTTTGCCTTATTTTTATAAAATCCACAAGGATGAATGATTTTTTCAAGTTCTTCTATATCAATATTTGCAAAATCTTCTATATTTTTACATCTATCAAACAATTCTGGTGTTGTTTTATTTACTCTTTCATCAGTACATTGTGCTGACAACATAACAGCAACAACTAATTGAAACGGTGTTTTAAAATCTAAACTACAAGTTGCATCTGGATATGTTTCTCTTAATATTTCTACAATTTCTTTTCCCTCTTTTTTATTCATCTCTTATCCACCTCAAGATTATTTTACTAATATATTTCTTCTATGTCAATCAAAATCCCTTTAATTTCACATAATAAGGAACAAATAATAAGAGTTTCTCATATTATATAAAAAAAACGATATGGAGGTAATGATATGCTTTGTAAAATGTTGAGAAAAACTTTAGCTGTTTGTTTGATAGGCTTAGGTCTAGGAATTTTATTAGTATTATTACTTCCTGTAACTGGCTGGTTATTTATTATAGGTGTTACAGTTGTTTGTGTCGGTCTTATGTGGCTTGCATGTTAATAAAAAGGAGGGATACATATGACAGTAGTAGTAAAAAAAGCTCCAAAATTTCTAAGAGGTTTTCTTAAACTTATTTTTGGAATTAAAGATTAAAACAAATAAAGAAGAAGTAAAAAATATTAGTAATTATATTTAATACTTCTTCTTTATTATATTAATTTTTTCAATAATATATAATTTAATTATTCCTTCAATTCATCAATAATTGTTTTAAAATCATTTGCAAGTAAAATTGCTGTACCTGCCACTAAAATATTTGCCCCGGCATTTTTTACTGATGGTGCAGTAATTAAATTTATCCCTCCATCAACTTCTATATCTATTTCTAGATTATTTTCATCAACATATTTTTTCAATTCCTTTATTTTATCAACCATATCAGTCAGTAAAGTTTGTCCACCTTTTCCAGGTTCAACTGTCATAACTAAGCATAAATGTATATATGGTAAAAATTTATACACTTCTTTTATGTCAGTTTCAGGTTTCACAGAAATACCAACCTTACAATTATTTTCTTTTATATATTTTATAATATTAAATATCTCTTTTTCATCCTTAACTGCTTCCAAATGAAATGTAATAATATTAGGCTCTACAGCTAAAAAATCGTCTATAGCCTCTTTCACATCTTCAACCATTAAATGAACATCTAATGGTAAATTTGATATTCTTCTAATATATGATGCATATTCCATCATTTTGTCATATGTATTTTTCTCAACAAATTTTCCATCCATAACATCTATATGAAAATAATCTGTTTTTGCAGCTTCTAATTCAAAAAAAGTTGCTGACTCTTCATTTTTCTTTACATTTAAAATTGATGTTGAAACTCCTACCATTTCTTTCTATCCTCTCTTTCTTTCAATTCATTATATATTTTTAAAAATCTTTCATATCTTTCTTTAGAAATCTTTCCTTTTTCTATTCCTTCTTTAATACCACAATTTTCTTCCTTTATATGTGTACATCCAACAAACTCACAATTTTCAATTTCTTTTCTAAACTCTATAAAATAGTTAGCAAGTTTACTAGAACTAATTTCTTCAATAGAAAAAGTAGAAAAACCTGGAGTATCTGCTATATATGTATTATTATTTATTTCATATAACTTAACTGTTGTTGTAGTATTTTTTCCTCTTTTATTCTTTTTACTTACTTCTCCTTCTTTTGTAACATCACTAGAAAATATAGCATTTATTAAAGTAGACTTACCAACACCAGAATTTCCAGAAAAAGCATTTATATTATTTTCTAGACATTCTCTTAACTCATCTACGCCTATTCTTTCCTTTGCTCCTGTTTCAATAACTTTATATCCTATATTTTCATATAAAGTTTTAATATTCTCAAACTCTTTCTTATCATCTAAATCAATCTTATTTAAAACTATAAGTGCATTTATTCCTAAAAATTCTGCAAAAGCTAATTGTTTATCTAACATAAGTAAATCTGGCTTTGGACTTTTACTAGATACAACAAATACAATCTGAGTAATATTAGCAATTTTAGGTCTTTTTATATATACCTTTCTATCCTCTATACTCTCTATAACTGCTTTTTTATTTTTAGATTTATCGTTGCTACTATCATCTAAAACAGTAAATTCAACAATATCACCAACCACAATATTAGTATCATCTTTCTTAAACTTACCTCTAGCAACCGCTTCATACAAGTTATCATTATTCTCTAGACGCTCTAGACTATCTAAACTATCTAGACTAGAAACCTTATACAAATTAGAAACCTTCTCTATAACAATTCCTCTCATATTTTTGGGACAGGTCCCACTTAGACATTTTGTCCATTTGGGGACATATCTTCTCTCCTTTCTTATTTCTTTTTCTATTATATATGAAAAAAGCTCAATTAGCAAATTTCTAATTGAACTTTTTTTAATTTATTTATTAAATGTTATTGAATCTTGAGAGCCATAAGTAATGGTTTTTGAAGAACTATATATTGTATCTCCTGTTTTTGGATCTGTTATTGTAACTGTAATTGTTTCTGTTTGACCTTCTTTTCCTGAAACTGTTATAGAATAACTAGAATTATTTTTGTCAACGCCTGTTCTTGTTTCATTATTCACTTTAATATTTACAGTTTTATCATCATCTTCTTCTGTGTAACCACCTGTAATAGATTTAACATCAATATTAACACTTAGATTTTTATTTGCAGCTACTTTATTTACAGTTATTGTTATTGTTGTTCCCTCATCTACAGTTTTTCCTTCTTCTATACTTTGTTTTATAACTTTTCCATTATCAGATGTAGCATCTTGATAACTAACATTTACTTTCAATCCTAATCCCTCTAATGTTGATTTAGCTGTAGCTTCATCTTGACCAATTACACTTTCAACAGTAACTTGTTTAATTCCTGTTCCTGTACTTACATGTATTTTTACTGTATCGCCAGCAAAAGCCTCTGTATCAGCATCAGTCTCTTGTGATATTACATATCCCTCTTCAACTTTTTTGCTTGTTTCTTCTATAACTTCAACTTTTAATTTTGCATCTTCTAAAGCTTTTACGGCTTCTTCTTTTTCCATTCCTACAACTTTTGGTACTGTTGTTTTTTCTTGTCCTTTACTAATTACTACTGAAACAGTGCTTCCTTGTTTTACTTTGTTATATTTTTCCATATAAGTTGGGTCTTGTGAAATTACATGTCCTTCTTCAACATCTTTGTTATATTCTTCTGATTTAACTTCAAATTTAAGTTTTGCATCTTCTATAGCTTTTTGTGCTTCTTCCTTAGAAAGCCCAACAACATTTGGCATTTCTACTTCTGGTGGATTAGTTATACTTAATACACCTAATGTTCCCCCTAAGCTTAATGCAAATAATATTATTAATCCTATAACAATGCTAAGAGCTTTATGATTCTTAATAAATCTCTTAAATTTTCCTTCTTTCTTTCCTCTAGAATCTTTTCCTAATTCATCTTTTATATTACCATACATATCTGTATTTATTTTTTGAGTCTTAGCTGTTGGGTCATATTCAAGTTCTTCTACAAAATCACCATCTGGATTCTTTAAAGCTTTTCTTAAATCTATAAGCATTTCTGAAGCTGATTGATATCTTAGTGTTGCATCTTTTTGCAATGCCTTCATTATGATTTTATTTACTGCAACAGGTACATGGTTATTTACTTCTATTGGTTCTTCTGGTTTTTCTTGCATATGTTTTAATGCTACTGAAACTGGTGTATCCGCATCAAATGGAACTCTTCCTGTTACCATTTCATACATTACTACACCTAAAGAATATAAATCTGATTTTGCATCTGTAAATCCACCTCTTGCATGTTCTGGTGAAAAATAATGTACTGAACCAATTGTTGTTCCGAATGCTGTAATAGTTGAATTTGAAACAGCTTTTGCAATTCCAAAATCTGTCACTTTCGCAATTCCATCTTCTGTGATTATTATATTATGTGGTTTTATATCTCTATGTATAATATTATTTCTATGCGCCATTTCCAAAGCTGAAGCTATTTGAATAGCGACATTTACTGACCATTTCCAAGGAAGAGGTCCTCTTTCTTCTACTATTATTTCTTTTAAAGTTTTTCCTTGAATTAATTCCATTACAATATAGTATAAGTTATTTTCCACACCAACATCATATATTGATACAATATTTGGATGTGTTAATCTTGCTGCTGATTGAGCTTCTGCCTCAAATCTTTTAATAAACTCTTCATCTGTTGTAAACTCATCTCTTAAAATCTTTACCGCTACATTTCTCTTTAGTACTTTATCTGTTGCTTTATATACTGTAGCCATACCACCGTTTCCAACTTTTTCAACTATTTCGTATCTATTACCTAATAGCTTACCCTCTAAATTCATATTTATCTCTCCTTAATCATGTTAATTTCGTAGACACTGTTATATGTTTTTTATTACTACTACTGTTATATTGTCATACCCACCATTTTTATTAGCTATTTCTATTAATTCTTTTGGTGCTCTTTCAATATCTTCTTTTACTAATTTAAAAATTTCTTCTTGTGGTACCATATTTGTTAATCCATCGGAATTCATAATTAATATATCATCTTTTAGAAATCCTTTTACCATAACATCTGGTTCTACAAAAGCATTACATCCTAAAGCTTTCATTAACATGTTCTTTTGTGGATGATGAACTGCTTCTTCTTGTGTAATCGTTCCATCTTTTACTAGTTTTTGTACATAACTATGATCTTGTGTTAATTTTCTCATAAACTCTTTTCTTATTCTATATACTCTACTATCTCCAACATGTCCTATATACACCTTATTATTATATATTAAGCAAATCTCTAAAGTAGTACCCATTCCTTCTAATTCTTTATCTTCTTTTGATTTTTCATAAACAACCATATTAGCATATTCCATACTGCTTCCTACTAATTGAATAATACTTTCTCTGTCTTTTGGAATTTCTTTAAAATTGTTTTCTATATAACTTTTAGCAGTTTGTATGGCAAGTTTACTTGCAATCTCTCCTCCATTATATCCTCCCATACCATCTGCTAACATATATAATTGTACTTCATCTAAAGAATCAGATATATAATATGCATCTTGATTTATATCTCTTACCTTACCAACGTCTGACTTGGCATAAGCCTTTATCATCATCTCACCTCTTTGTTTTACATTAAAGTTAGATATTTACAATTTATCTGTTTATTTTATATCACAAGTTTATATTTTTTGCAATTACTTTGACTATATTAGTTAAAAAATTAATTTATTCTAGACAAAATTGCAAAATATAAATACTTTTTTGTTTTTTAAAAGTTCTCACTTTGTTTTATTCTATATAGTTGACTATATCCCTAAACCTTTGTATAATAGATATATCAACAATTTAGGAGATTTAATATGAACAATTATTATTTAAAAAAATTAGAATTTTATAAAATACTAGAAATATTAAAAAATTTCTGTTCTACAATATCAGGAAAAGAAATAGCTTCAAATCTTCTTCCTAGTAATGATAAAGAACAAGTAGTTAAAATTTTATCTGAAACAGAAGAAGCTATTAGTTTAAGTTATAGAAATTCTTTTCCTAGTTTCTATAATTTTTCTGATATCACAACAGAAATAAAGATTTTGGAAAGTGGTACTTCATTATCAACAAAATCTTTATTAAATTTAGCATACATTTTAAAAAATGCAGAAGATTTAAAAAAATATTTTAATAAAGATTTTTTAGATAGTTCTTCATACCCTATACTTTCAGGATATTTTGAAGCACTATATTCTAATAAATCAATTTCTGATAGAATACTATCTTGTATATTAGATGAAAACACTATAGATGACAATGCTTCAAAAACTCTAAATACAATTAGAAGAAAATCACGAAACTTAGAACAAAACATTAGAAATAAATTAAATGACATGATTCATTCTTCTAAATTTTCTAAAATAATACAAGAAAATATTATTACAATTAGAAATGATAGATTTGTAATTCCGATAAAAGAAGAATATAGAAGTCAAATAAAAGGATTTATCCATGATATCTCGAATGCTGGATCTACTGTATTTATAGAACCTATATCGGTATTTGAAATGAATAACGAATTAAATAGATTAAAATTAGATGAAGAATTAGAAATTGAAAAAATCTTATACGGCCTTTCTTCTCTTCTAATTCCATATATTGAAGAATTAGTAAGTAACACATTGGTTATCCGGAAGATTAGATTTTATATTTGCAAAAGCAAAATATTCTAAATCAATTGATGGTATAACACCAAAAATAAATGATAAAAAAGAAATTTGTTTGATTAATGCAAAACATCCTTTGATTGAAAAAGATAAAGTCGTATCAAATACAATAGAAC
This sequence comes from uncultured Clostridium sp., assembly GCA_945949485.1. Classification (GTDB taxonomy): domain Bacteria; phylum Bacillota; class Clostridia; order TANB77; family CAG-508; genus CAG-269. The sequence continues at coordinate 40,210 of CAMFER010000007.1, forward strand.
TTGGAAAAGATTATTCTATTCTAATAATTACAGGTCCAAACACTGGAGGAAAGACTGTAACTTTAAAAACTGTTGGTCTTTTAACAGTTATGGCATGTAGTGGCTTAAATATTCCAGCAAAAGAAGGTTCTAGTATATATGTTTTTGATCATATATTTGCTGATATTGGAGATGACCAAAGCATAAATGCTTCTCTTAGTACATTTTCTTCACATATGTTAAATATTGTTGAAATCACTAAGAAAGCAACAAAAGATTCTTTAATTCTTCTAGATGAATTAGGTTCAGGAACAGATCCATTAGAAGGAGCTAATCTGGCAATTAGCATATTATCTAATTTAAAAGCTTTATCTTGTTTAACAATAGCAACAACTCATTATCAAGAATTAAAGCAATATGCTCTAGTAACATCTGGATTTAAAAATGCATCTGTAGAATTTGATGTTTCAACATTAAGTCCAACATACAAATTATTAATAGGAATTCCTGGTAAGAGTAATGCTTTTGAAATAAGTGAAAAATTAGGACTTTCTAAAGATATTATTGATAACGCTAAATCGCTTATGACAAAAAATCAAGTAGATATAGAAAATTTACTAAAATCTATTTATGATGATAAAGCTCTTATAGAATCTGAAAAAGAAAAAGTATTAGAAAAATCTTCTAAGATTGAAAGTTTAGAAAAAGATATAAAAAATAGACAAGAAAATTTAATAAAAAAGCAAAAAGATTTGATTGATGATGCTAAAATACAAGCAAGAAACATTTTATTAGATGCTAAAGAAGAAGCTAGTAAACTGATTAAAAATCTATCAAATATTTCTGATAAGAAAGAAGCAGACAAAATTAGAAATAAATTAAATGACGATATTAATAAATATAAATTAATAAAAACTACAGAAAATACTTCTTCAATTTTCAAACCTGAAGAAATTACTTTAAACATGCCAGTTTTTGTTAAAACATTTAGAAAAGATGGAATTGTTTTATCTAAGCCAAATAAATCTAATGAAGTATTAGTTGAAATTGGTCAAATAAAAATAAATGTACCTATTTCGACATTAGAAAAATCTAAAAAAGCAAATAATTCTAATAATTCAATTACTAATTACTCAAGTATTAAAAAAAGCAAAAATATAAAATCAGAAATTAATGTAATTGGACAAAATGTTGAAGAAGCTGTATTTGTTGTTGACAAGTTTTTAGATGATTGTTCTCTTGCCAAACTTAAAACTGCTAGAATAATTCATGGTAAAGGAACTGGAAAATTAAAAACAGGAATTCATAATTTTTTGAAAACAAATCCACATGTAAAATCATTTAGATTAGGTACTTTTGGTGAAGGTGAAGCTGGAGTTACTGTTGTCGAATTAAAATAAAAGGTATAGTTTATCTATACCTTTTTCTTTATACATATTTTTCAATTATTAAAACTGTTCTTCCGCTTCTTGTAGTTCCATCAGCACCTTTTACAATAAATCTACCTTTTCCTCTAATTGTTATAATGTCTCCCATTTTTATTTGTTTTGATAGTTTTGTTTCATTTTGTCCATTCACAAATACTCTCTCTTGGTTAATAATTGTTGCAGCTTTATTTCTAGAAGTTTTTGCTAAATCAGAAACTATATTATCTAGTCTAAGTGATGGAACTATTATTTTTATTTTTTCTACCTTTATTTCTTTTTTCTTGATTTTATCTATTTCTTCTATATTAATCTGACTATTTTTAAATCTTGTTAGTGTAGCAAGTTGTTCTTTTAGTATTTCACTAAATTCCTCTTTTACTATAATATCTGCCCCATCATCTGATACTAGTATATCTCCTACCTTTTCTCTTTTTAATCCTAATTTAACAATTCCTCCCAAGTAATTTCTATGTGAATATTTTCCTTTTTCTTCTTCATCTAAAACTATTCTTATTATCTTTATAATTTTTGAATAATTTTTCTTTAACATTTCTTCATTATATTTTTCTGGATATATTAATAATATCTTTCTTTCTGCATCCTCATATCCACCATATAATTTATATTCTGTAAATTTTATTTTCTTCAAGAAATTTTCTACTAATGATATTTGATACATATCTAGAAAATCTGTTGTTTCAATTTTATTTCTTGTTTTAGAAAACTCTATTTTATCTAAAACTTGTGATAAACAAATCTTATCTTCTTGCCTTTTATAGTCTTTTAATAATTCTTGTTTGTTCATCTTTTCCTCCTTATTAGACTTTTTCACTTATTTTTATTTCTCTTTTTATCAAATCTAAAATAGACTTTCCATCCATACCATTTTCTTTTTCTAATATTCCAACATCACCATGTTTTATAAACTGATCTGGATATGCAAACTTTTTAAAAAATGCTACGTCTAATTTTTCTTCAACAATTAATTCTTCTATAGCTGTTCCTAGTCCATTTATACATGTTCCATCTTCTATTGTTATTACATTTTTAGTTTTTCTAATTGCTTCTATTATTTTCTCTTTATCTAATGGCTTTAAAAATCTTGCATTTATCACATAAGATGATATATTTTCTTTTTCTAATTCTTTTGCTATTCTATTTGCTCTTGCAACCATTTTGCCTATTGCAATAATAGATATATCTTCACCTTTTCTTAACACTTCTGCTTTACCTGTTACTATTTTTTCATTTACATTGAATTTTTCTTCCTCTTCTCCACCTCTTGGATATCTTATAACTACTGGTCCTTTAATGTCTAATATTGCATATTCTAACATTTCTTCTAATTCTTTAAAATCCTTTGGTGCTAATATTGTAAGATTTGGAACTAATCTAAAAAATGATAAATCTAGTAACCCTTGATGTGTTTCTCCATCAGCTCCTACAATTCCTGCTCTATCTACACACATAACAACATGTAATTTTTGAATAGCTATATCATGAATCACTTGGTCATATGCTCTTTGATAAAAAGATGAATATATTGGAACTACTGGTATTATTCCATCTTTAGCCATTCCAGCTGCTAATCCTAAAGCATGCTGTTCTGCTATTCCAATATCAAAAAATCTTTCTGGATATTTTTTAGCAAATTCTTTTAATCCTGTACCATCTTTCATTGAAGCAGTAATAGCTACAACATTTTTATTTTTTCCTGCTATTTCTACTAACTTTTCTCCAAATGCTTTAGAATAATCTTTTTTCTTTTTCTTTAATGGTTCTCCTGTTACTAAATCAAATGGTCCTGTAGCATGAAACCTATCTGGATTTTCTTCAGCTTTTAAATATCCTTTACCTTTTTTTGTTAATACATGTATTAAAACTGGTCCATCTAATTCTTTACTTATTTTTAACATTCTTTCTAATTCTTGTTCATCATGTCCATCAACTGGTCCTAAATATCTAAAACCAATATCCTCAAAAAACATTTTAGGTATGATTAATTGTTTTATACTTCTTTTTACTCTTTGAACTATTTTTACAACTGGCTTTCCAACAACTGGTATTTCATTTAATATATTTTTTATAGAAACATTTGATTTTGTATATGTTCTTTTTGTTCTTAACTTAGTAAGGAGCATATTAACTCCACCCATATTTTTTGAAATACTCATTTCATTATCATTTAAAATCACTGTCATTTTTGCTTTACTATATCCTGCATCATTTAAAGCCTCTAATGCCATACCTCCGTGTTAAAGCTCCATCTCCTATTACTGCTATTACAGAGTAATTTTCTTTTTTTATATCTCTTGCTCTTGCCATTCCAAGTGCTGCTGATATTGAAGTACTGCTATGTCCTGTATTAAAACAGTCTGCTTCAGATTCATTAGTTTTTGGAAAACCTGCTAATCCATTAAATTGTCTTAAATTTTTTAATTCTTCTTTTCTTCCTGTTAAAATTTTATGCACATAGGTTTGGTGTCCTACATCCCATACAATTTTATCTTTTGGTACATTAAAAACACTATGTAGAGCAATTGTTAATTCTACTACTCCTAAATTCGATGCTAAGTGTCCTCCATTTTTTGATACAATTTCTAATACATATCTTCGTATCTCATCTGCTAATTCTACTTTTTCTTTTGCTGATAACTGTTTTAAATCTTCTGTCATATTTATTTTTTCTAACATTTATTATCACCTTTTTATTTTTAGTATTATGATTATATCATTTATCTAGTAATAAGTAAAGCTAAGGGAAATCATATTGTATTTGAATATGAAAGAAATGTGATAATGTCTTAAGTAAAGAAATGAGAAAATGTCCCAACTAAAAAATATTTATTCTCTTAAATGATATAATTAA
>CAMFER010000008.1 GCA_945949485.1 uncultured Clostridium sp.
GCATTATCAATGCTTATATCAATTTTGTTATTATACAAGTGTCAAATTCCCGAATTGAAAAATAAATTAGATAATAAAATATTAGAAGTTACATGTATAAAAGCTGAAGAAGATCATATTTTAGTAGAAATATAATTATATAAGTAAAATGCTGATATATAACAATGGATAAAGATGTAAGAAAAGTAAAGACGTAACAAAAATGTAATATTTATGTAATGAATATTTAATATAAAAATCAAGAGAAAACCTTGAATAAAACAAAAAAATATAGTATAAATATATTAAATAGTTTAAAAAAATACGAAGGAGGAAATAAAATGGCAGATTTAGGAGAAGAAAACAAAGTATCAGGAGTATTGGGTGGAGTTGAATTTGAAAATAACAATGTAGAAAAAGTTAACAATATTGAAAATGCTGGAACAATCAGAAATGATAAATTACCAGTAAAAGTTGGATTCTGGAATAAATTCAAATCTTTCTGGTTACAAGAAATAGATTGGAATAAAGAAATAAAAGTTGAATTAACACCATATCAACAAAAAATTGAAGATGAAATAAACGAATTCTTACACCAAGAAATCACATGGGAAAAAGTACATGATTTCTTATTCCAAGAAATTAGATTTGGTAAAAAGAAAGAACAAGCATAGTCGGGACAGGTCCAAATGAGACATTTTGTCCAGTATGGGACATATATAAAATAAAATAGAAAAAGTATGGCGCATTTTAAAAAAGTGTGTTATACTTTTTTTGTTGTATGGGGCAAATATAAAAACAAGAAAGAAGTGAGAAAAATGCCCCGTGTTGCAAGAAAAACTAGTAAAACAAAAATATATCATATAATACTTCGAGGAAACGACAAACAAGATATATTTTTTGATACAAATGATTACAAGAAATTTATAAAAGAACTTACAAAGGCAAAAGAAAAGTTTTTATTTGAAATATATGCATATTGCTTAATGACAAATCATGTACATTTAGTGATTTATGATAAGAATGAAGTTATTTCAAAAATAATGCAGAAAATTCAAATTTCATATGTTAACTATTTTAGTAAGAAATATGAGAAAATAGGACATTTATTTCAAAATAGATTCCTTAGTAAAAGTGTAGAAAATGATAGATATCTAATTAATCTATGTAACTATATTCATCAAAATCCACTTAAGGCTAAAATTTCAACCATGGAAAAATATACATGGAGTAGTTATAGGGAATACCAAAGTGGAATTTCGAAAATTACAGACATAACGAAAATTTATAGTTTTTTTGACAATAATTATAAAAAAGCCAAAAATAAATTTATTGAATTTTCTGAAAAGGAAATTGAAGATAAATTAAAAAATAAATATATTGAATATGAAATTATTACAAAACTGGATGATACCGAAGTTAAAGAGATCATAGAGAATATGTTTAGATTAAATAATATAAGAGAACTGAATATATATAATAGTAGAATAAAAAATAAAATGATAAAAGAAATGAAAAAAATAAAAGGAACGAATATTGCACAATTAGCAAGAGTTACAGGAATAAATAGAAAGCATATTGAAAGAGCTTTTAAAATGAAAAAGGAGGAACGGGATATGTCCCATAATGGACAAAATGTCTAATATGGACCTGTCCCAAAAATATGAAGAATAAAACGATTTTTGTATGTAGTGAGTGTGGAAATGAGTCTACTAAATGGCTTGGAAAGTGTCCTGCTTGTAATAGCTGGAATACTTTTTATGAACAAAAGATAGTTGAAAGCAAGAGTGGAGGAGCTTTAAGTAAGGATAAAAAAGAAAGGGCTATTCCTAAAACTTTAAATTCTTATGAAGCCAAAGAGACTTTAAAGACTTCAACTGGATTTGAGGAGTTAAATAGAGTTTTGGGAGGAGGATTAGTTAAAGGTTCTCTTATCTTACTTGGTGGTGAACCAGGAATTGGAAAGTCTACATTAATTTTACAGATTTGTGATAAGATAAAAGGTGAAGGAAAGGTTCTATATGTTTCTGGAGAAGAGTCAGCAGAGCAAATTAAATTGAGAGCAGATAGACTTGGAATAAATAATGAAGATATATTGTTTTTGGGTGAAACAGATATTGATATAATTAATCAAGCTATTCTTGAACTAAATCCTAAACTTGTTATTATAGATTCTATTCAAACAATGTACTCAGAAGATATAACTGCAGCTGCTGGAAGTGTAAGCCAAGTAAGAGAAATTACTTCACAAGTTATGAGAGTATGCAAATCTAGAGCTATTACAACAATAATAATCGGGCATGTTACAAAAGAAGGGAACATAGCAGGACCTAGAGTTTTGGAACATATGGTTGATACAGTATTGTATTTAGAAGGTGAAAGATATAATCAATATAGAATTTTAAGAGGTGTTAAAAATAGATTTGGTTCTACTAATGAGATTGGAATGTTTGAGATGAGAGAAGAAGGAATGTGTGAGATTTCGAATCCATCAGATATTTTAATTTCAGAAAGAGATGGTGATCCAGCTGGATCTTGCGTTTTAGCTGCTATTGAGGGGACAAGACCTATATTAGTAGAATTACAAGCATTAACTACTCAAACAGTCTTTGGTTATCCCAAAAGAACTGCTGATGGAATCGATTTTAATAGACTTTCTTTACTAATAGCTGTTTTAGAAAAAAAGGCAGGAGTTATGCTGGGGAATCAGGATGTGTATATTAATGTGGTTGGAGGACTAAGAGTAAATGAGCCTGCACTAGATTTAGGAATAATGATGGTAACAGTTTCTGCATATAAAAATATTCCAATCCCAAAAGATATGGTAATTATAGGTGAAGTGGGATTAACAGGCGAAGTGAGAAGAATTAATTTAATTGAAAAAAGGTTAAAGGAAGCAGAAAAATTAGGATTTAAGACCTGTATTATTCCAGAAAGTAATAAAAGGGACTTGAAAAATAAATATGAATTAGATATAATAGGCATTAGAAATGTGAGACAAGCTATGAATGTAATATTTAAAGATAAATAAAGATGTATAACTGAATATAGATTAAATACTTGTTTTTATTATGAAAGGAGATTTGTTTTGAGAACAGGTAAAGAAGATAATATAACAGAGATATTAAAATTAATAGCTCCAGGAACTCCGATACGTAATGGTTTAGAAAACATTTTAAGAGCGAGAACAGGAGGATTATTGTTAATTACAGACAATAATGAAGTCTTAAAAGAAGTTGTTGATGGTGGATTTACAATAAATGAAGATTATTCTTCTTCAAAACTATATGAACTTGCAAAAATGGATGGGGCAATAATATTAAGTGGGGATTTTAAAAAAATATTATATGCAAATGCACAACTTATCCCATCATATGATATTTCAACAAGTGAAACTGGAACAAGACATAGAACAGCAGAAAGAACAGCTAAACAAACTGGGGAATTGGTAATAAGTATTTCTCAAAGAAGAAATATAATTACAATATTTAAAGGAAATGATAGGTATGTATTAGAAGATACAGATGCGGTTCTAAGTAAAGCAAATCAAGCTATACAAACACTAGAAAAATATAAGAAAGTATTTGATAGTAAATTAAATATTTTAAATGAATATGAATTTAATGATATAGTAACTCTTCAAAATGTAATTGAAGCTATTCAAAGGGCAGAAATGGTAATGAGAATTGTAGATGAAATTCAAAGACAGATTTATGAATTAGGTGATGATGGAAGATTAGTAAAAATGCAACTTGAAGAATTGATAGGTGGAATGGATAAGGAAGAAACTTTAATTATTAAAGATTATATGGCAAAAGGAAAGAAGTCACCAGAAAAGATCATGAAAAAATTAGAAGAACTTGATTATGAAGAGTTAAATAAGACTTCAGTAATTGCTAAGATTTTAGGATATGAAAATTTTGATAATTATGATGAAGTGGGTGTATATACTAAAGGATACAGAATTTTAAGTAAAGTACCAAGAATGCCTTCAAATATAGTTGAGAATTTGGTAGATTCTTTCAAATCTTTTCAACATATATTAGCAGCTGATATAAAAAGCTTAGACGATGTCGATGGTATAGGTGAAGTAAGAGCTAGAACTATAAAACAATCTCTAAAAAGAATGCAAGAACAATTCTTATTTGACAATTTAATTTAATATTTATAGAAAGGTAGATAGTTATGAAAAATTTAAAAATAAAAAATATTATATGGATAATTGCACTAATTTTGGTAATAGTATTATTAGCAGGATTAAGTTTTGGATATTTTAAAAAAGCAACAATGGAAGTTAAAAATCCAGTTGCAACTATGGAAGTTGAGAACTTTGGTACTATAAAAATAGAGTTATACCCAGAATTAGCTCCAGAGACTGTATCAAATTTCATAGCATTATCAAATCGTGGATTTTATGATGGTTTAACATTCCATAGAATAGTAAAAGATTTTATGATACAAGGTGGAGATCCTGAGGGAACAGGCCAAGGTTCAGCAAAAATTTCAAATTTAAAAGATGATGGAGAAGAGACAGCATATTCTATTAAAGGTGAATTTATTGCAAATGGAGTTAATAATACTTTGAAATTTGAAGAAGGTGTAATTGGAATGGCAAGAAATGATTATACCAGTTATTCTCCTAGCTTAGATGAAGAATCATATAATTCAGGAAGTTCACAATTCTTTATTATGACTAAAGAAAATACATCTTTAAATGGATATTATACATCATTTGGTAAAGTAATTGAAGGAATGGATGTTGTACATAATATTGAAAATGTAGAAGTTAAAGCAGCAGATGATTCAGAAGAGTCTGGAAATACTGAAGTAAGTACACCAGTAGAAACAGTAAAAATAACATCAATAAGAGTTGAGACAAATGGTATTGATTATGGATATCCAGAGACTTTAACACCTTTTGATTATATGTCATGGCTATATAGTCAATATGGAATAGATCCAAGTACAATGTCATATTAATAAAAAAGAAATAAAAAATACTAAAAAATAGTTGACAAATGGGGTGCAAATAGGTTAAAATAATAACTGTGCTTAATTAATAATGAAGCCAAATGATGGTGGATGTAGCGTAGTTGGTTAACGCGCCAGTTTGTGGCACTGGAGACCGTGGGTTCGAGTCCCATCTTCCACCCCATTTAATAACGTATATTGGGCTGTAGCCAAGCGGTAAGGCACCAGACTTTGACTCTGGCATGCGCTAGTTCGAATCTAGCCAGCCCAGCCAATATTGATCTATAGATACTAATAATGGTGTTTATAGATTTTTTTTATACAAATAATATATAACAATAAAGGAGGAATAATCATGATAAAACATATAGTAATGTGGAAATTTAAAGAAGGTGAAGAAGAAAATATGAAAAAGTTTCTAGAAGGATTAAATGAATTAAAAGGAAAAATACCAGAAATAAAAAATCTAGAAACAGGAATAAATATAAATCCTAAAAATGAATATGATGCAATATTAATATCAGAATTTGAAAATATGGAAGATTTAGAGAAATATAAAAATGATCCAAGACATGTAAAAGTATCTAATATGTGTAAAGAAATTAGAATTTCAAGACAAGCTATAGATTATGAATTTTAATATTAGGAGAAATGATGGATATACAAAAAATAAAAGAGGAGAGTATAGGAAAATTAATAAAAAATATTGAATATTATGAAGAAATAGGATCAACACACACTTATGCAAAAGAGATAGCTATTGACAAACAAAATGATGGTAAATTAATATTGGCGGAAATTCAAACTTTAGGAATTGGAACTAAAGGTAGAAGTTGGTATACAGGTCGAGGAAAAAATTTAGCAGTAACGATAATTTTACATCCAAAATGTAAAATAAATCAATTAGAAGGGCTAACTATTGAAATTGCTAATAAAATAAAAGAGAGTATAGAAAATCTATATGGATATGAATTAAATATAAAAGAACCAAATGATTTGATGTTAAACAATAAAAAAATATGTGGAATACTGACAGAAATAAATACAATTGGAGAAAATATAAATTACTTAATAATTAGTTTTGGATTTAATGTTAATGAAGAGTGTTTTTCTGAAGAAACTAAAAATATTGCAACTTCTTTGAAGAGAGAATATAAAAAAGAATTTTCTAGAGAAGATATACTTATAGAAATCTTGAAAAATATAGAGAAAATAGAACAAATATAGTTCTATTTTTTTTATTTTTTAATATAAATGAATTAAGAAAGAAGAGGTGTACTATGGAGAAATCTAAAAATATTTTTCAAGGTGTATTTATAGCATTTGTTGTAACTTTTGTTCTATTATTGATATTTTCAATTATTTTGACATATACAGATGTTAGTGAAAATATAATTAATCCTGTGATAATTGTAGTAACATGTATTAGTATATTAATAGGTAGTTCTATTGGAAATATGAAAATAAAGAAAAATGGATTATTAAATGGTGCATTAATAGGTGGAATATATATATTAAGTATTTATTTGATATCTAGTTTATTAAATTGGAGATTTTATTTAAATTTTCAGGGAATTATAATGATTGTATTAGGAATGATTTTTGGTATTTTAGGCGGAATTGTAGGAGTTAACAAAAAATAAAGTCGATAGTTGTCAATTATTGCGATGAAAATAGAAGAAAAGTTCATAAAAATAATTGACAATTTTATATTATGTAAATATAATTTAATTACATTTTCATTTTCTTAATTTTAAGAATCTAATAATTTTTATCAAATTTAATTCGTTTCAGAATTTTAAAATTTTAATCCAAAAAAATCAAAAAAACAAAACAAAATCAAATTAAAAGTTAAAGGAGGAATGCGATTGACTAAAAAAAGAAAAATTATTTTAGTTAGTAGTATTTTAGTATTGTTATTAATTTCTTTTTTCATAGGACAAGCATATGCTAAATATTTTACTAAATTAAAAGGCGAAGGAGTAGCTGAGATTGCTAGTTGGGATTTTAAAGTTAATGGACAAAAAGAACAAGTAGAAAAAATTAATTTAAATTCAACAATGAACAATGAATCATTAATTGGTAATAAAATAGCTCCAGGAACTGAAGGAAGTTTTAATATTGTAATTGATGCTACAGGCACAGATGTTGGAATTAACTATAATATAGAGTTTTCAGAAGAAAGTAATAAACCAACAAATCTTAAATTTACATATGATGAGAAAGAATATAATTCTATAGAAGAACTAACAGACAACTTATCAGGTGTAATAAATGCAAATGATGAAAATAAAGAAAGAACTTTAAATATAAAATGGAAATGGGATTATGAAACAGGAGAAACACCAGAAGAAATAGCAAGCAATGATGAAATTGATACAAGAGAGGCGGCTAATTTAGCTGACTATACTTTCAATGTAACTGTTTCAGGTACACAAGTACAACCAAATTAATAATTTGTATAAAGAAAATGAAAATGAGTAACCTCTATTAAAAGTAGAATAGGTGGTTTAATATACCTATTCTACTTTAATATAAAAAGGAAGGATGTAATGGAAGAAAAAAATAATAGATTTATATATTTTAAAAAATTCAAAATAAAAAACAAAAAGAAAATAATATTACTACTTACAAGTATAATTTGTATAATAATATTTTTATCTAGTTTTAGTATAGGAAAGAGCTTAACTAATATAGATGCAGAAGGAACATTAAAAATAGCAGAGCCAATAATCGAAATAGAAAATGGACAAGAAGTTGCTATTACAAGTGTAAATAATAAAGGTTATTATGAATTTAAAATTAAGAATTATGATAATCAAGGAAATATAACAAATGTTAATATACAATATTATATAGAAATCTTATCAAAGTTAGATGAAACAATAGATATAAAGATATATAGAGAAAATGAAGAAATAAAAATGAATAATAATAAAACTGAAATGATAAAATTAGGAAATACAAACAGAGAAGAACATTTATATAAATTAGAAATTACATATGATAAAAGCAAATCTAATTCTATAGAAGATATTTTACAAAGTATTCAAATAAAAGTTTATTCTGAACAAATGAAAGCTTAAAAGGAGTAAATATGAAATATAAAAAGAAAGTTACACTTTTGATAATTCTGATAATATTAGTATCTTTATGTTATATACTTATAAATTCAAATATAAGATTAAATTCACAAAATAATTATATATTTTTTAAATTTTTTTCAAGTAATAATACAAATAATGAAAATAAAGTTTTAATTTCAGATAAAACAAATAATGTATATAATTTTAAAATCAAAGATAATTATTTAGAGTCACAAGAAATAAAGCTTTACAAAACTATGGATGAAAAGACATTAATAAATGAGAAAATAGCTCCAGGAGTAAAAGGAAGTTTTATTATAAATTTATTTTCAAATATCAATTTAAATTATCAGATTAAATTTAAAAGTCTAAATGAAAAACCTCATAATTTAGTATTTTATTTAAAAAATAGTAAACAAAAATTTACAAATTTAGAACAATTGGAAACAGAACTAAACGACAATATTTCAAAGAAAGAAAACAGAAAAATAGAAATATTTTGGGAATGGGAATATGATGTGAATATTGAAAAAGATTTAATAGATACTAATGATGCGAAAAATATAGAAAAATATAATTTTGAAATCTATATAATAACACAATAAAAGAGGTGCTAGATGAGTAGTAAAAAAAATATAGTGTTATTAATATTTATTTTAATAATTTTAGGAATACAAAACATAGTATATGGAAAATATGTTAATGAAAGAGTTTTTAAAATTGGAGAAATAAATATTGATAGAAATCCACCAAAAATAGAATTGATTAGTATAGAAAATTCTAATCAACAATATCCAGGATATGCAAGTAAATTACATGAGATAAGTATAAAAATTAAAATAATAGAAAAAAATATAAAAAATATTAGTATCACAAAAGAAAACATTTCACTGATTCTTGGTGAGGAATTAATTGATGATTATAATATTACAATAAATGAAGTGGAAAACGGAGAAGGATATAAAATATATAAGATAAATATTAATAATATTTTGGGAGATGGTGAATTAAAATTTAAGATAAAACAAGGAAGTATTATTGATAAATCAAACAATGTAAGTGAAGAGTTCTTTATAAATACAAAAATAGCTATAGATAATAAAGCTCCAGAATCAGTAACTAGTGAAATACAAAAAGAAGAGGGAAAAGTAAGATTAGAAATAGCAGCAAATGAAAAAATAAAAAATATAGAAGGATGGAATATAGATCAAGAAATGAAAATATTAGACAAAGAATTTGATTGTAATACATCCTATGAGATTGAAATTTCAGATTTTGCTGGAAATATTTCCGTTGTACCTATAAAAGTAACAAAAGCAACAAATATAATATTACAATATGGATCTTTAAATCAAAAATTCAATTGGTCAATTACAGAAGGAGGAAAAATTGCAGGAAAAGAAGCTATGGAAAATGATCCTTTGTATAAGACTGAAATGCTATCTTTATATACAGAAGGAAACATAGAAAATGACTTTATTGGAGTACAAACATATATGCATACATACTGGGGAGAAGGTAGAAAAGCTATAGGATATGGATATGAAAATACTTATTACCATGGATACAACCCAGGTGTAGACAAATTTGCAACATTAGAAAATGGAACAAAGGCAATGGTAGAGAAAAAAATAAGATTAATATTAGGAGGAGATGGAGTAAATTATAAAGGAAACAAAGGAATAGGTGGGAATCCGATACCAGAAGAAATTGCAGAAAAATATTTGTATGGGATTTCAAGTTTAAAAATAAAATTAAAAGATTATAGTAAGTATTCAATAATATATCAAGTTTGGATAAAAGATGAAGGTTGGCAAGAAGCGGTTAAAAATGGTGAAGAAACAAAATTAGCATATGACAAACCAATAACAGCATATAGAGTTACATTAGTTCCAAAAAGTGAAGAAAAAAATGTTATTGAATATTGGAATAAAGCATTATAAAATAGTAGGACTTTTAATAAATTAATAAAAAATGGTTGATATTTTTTTCATTTTAATATAAAATCTAAAAAGACCAAATTAAGGAGGAACATTAATATGGTTACATTGGAAGATGTGAAAAACAATGAAGAAGTGGAAGCTCTTATAAAAGGAGCTCAAAAACAGATAGATGGTCTTCGGTTATACTGAACATAGCCATAGACACATATCAATAGTTTCAAAAAGGGCAGGAGATATTTTAGAAAAGTTAGGTTATCCTGCAAGAACAGTCGAACTGGCAAGAATAGCTGGTTATTTACATGATATAGGAAATTGTGTTAATAGGACAGACCATGCTCATAGTGGTGCAATTTTAGCATATAACATACTGAAAGATATGGAAATGCCAGTTGAAGAAAGAACAGAAATCATGATGGCAATAGGAAATCATGATGAAGCTACTGGAACAGCTGTTAACGATATTTCAGCAGCTATAATTTTAGCAGATAAATCAGATGTTCATAGAGATAGAGTAACAAATCAAAATATGTCAACATTTGATATACACGATAGAGTTAATTATGCTGTAACAAATGCTCAACTAAATTTAGATGAAGAAAACAGAAAAATAATATTAGATTTAACAATAGATACAAAAATATGTCCTGTTTTAGATTATTTCGAAATATTCATGGAAAGAACAATGATGAGTAAAAATGCGGCTAAATATTTAAAAATCTGGTTTGAATTAATAATTAATGGAACAAAATTATTGTAGTGGGGGAATTAGAATGAAAAAAGTAAAAATAATAACAATCATTTTAGCAATAGTATTAGTGACACTAATAGCTTTTTTAGGAATTTATGTACAAGTACAAAATAGAATGGAAAACAAAGTAAAAGATTATTCTTATGCAATGGATTTAGAAGGAAGCAGAGAGATTAGACTAAAAGTTGATACAAGTACTACAACAACAGTAAAAGATGCTGAAGGAAATGAAGTTGAAGACGGAGAAAATTTAACAGATGATGAAATTACTCAAAACGGATACACAAAAGAAGAAACAGCGAAAAATAGCAAAGAAGTTCTTAATGTTGAGAACTATGAAAAAACTAAAAAAATAATAGAAGAAAGACTAAAAGGACAAAATGTACAAAATTATGTTATAAAAATGGATGAAGAAACAGGAGATATAATAATAGATATTCCTGAAAATGATCAAACAGACGCAATAATTAGTAATATAAGTAGTACAGGTAAATTTGAAATTTTAGACACTCAAACAAACGAAGTTTTAATGAACAATGATGATATAAAAACTGTTAATGTAATGTATGGATCAAGTTCAAGCACAGGAACATCAGGAACTACTGTATATCTAAATATTGAATTTACTAAAGAGGGAGCTAAAAAATTAGAAGAAATAAGCAGTAATTATAAAACTGTAGAAGAATCTTCTGAAACGACTGATGAAACTACAGAAGAAAGCACAGAAGAGACAAATGCAGAGAAAACAATTACAATGAAAATTGATGATGAAGAAATAATGTCAACAAGTTTTGACGAACCATTAAAAACAGGAAAAATGCAATTATCAATAGGACAAGCAGCTACAACTCAAGAAGCATTACAAACGAACGTAAACCAAGCAGCAACAATAGCAACAGTTTTAGATACAGGAAAGTTACCTGTTGTGTATACAGTAGATGAAAATAAATACATATTATCTGACATGCAAGAAAATCAATTACAAATAGTAGGATATGTAGTAATAGCAATAGTTGCAATTGCTTTAGTTGTAATGATAATAAGATATAGAGTATTAGGAATTTTAGGCTCTATTTCATATATAGGATTATTAGCAATGTTCTCTATATTAATTAAATATACTAATGTTGTATTATCATTAGAGGGAATATTTGGAGCTTTAGTTATTGCTGTATTAAATTATATTTTTGTTAATAGTGTATTGAATAAATTGAAGAAAGAAGAAAAAATACAAAAATCAGATGTTAAAGAAACAATAAAAGAAACTTATAAATCATTTTTTATAAAAATAGTTCCAATTTGTATAACAATAATTGCTTTTTGCTTTATTAGTTGGGAACCTATTAGTAGCTTTGGTATGGTAATGTTCTGGGGAATAGTACTAATAGCAATATATAATTATGTTATAACAAATACTTTATTAAAAATAAAAGCTGATAAATAGGAGGAATAAAATGGAGAAGATAAAGAAAAATAAAAAAACTATAATAATAGCATTATTAATTCTTATAGTTATAGCTGGAGTTATTGTTACTTTAACAGTTGGATTGAATTTTGATTTAAGATATCAAGATACAAAGAAAATAGAATTATATATAGGAAAAACTTTTGAATATAATGATATAAAAAATATAGTTAATGAAGTTATGCCAGGACAAGATAATATAATTCAAAAAGTAGAGGTTTTTGAGGATTCTGTAAGTATAATTGCAAAAGATATTACAGATGAACAAAAAACAAATATAATTAATAAGGTAAATGAAAAATACGGAACTGAAATATCAGCAGATAGTACAGAAATAACAAAAATACCAAATACAAGAGGAAGAGATATAGTAAAACCATATATTATGCCATTTACAATAGCTACATTGATAATTTTAGCATATATGGCAGTTAGATATCACAAACTTGGAAGTATAAAAACTATTATTATTACAACATTAACATGTGTTATTGCTCAAATTGGATTATTAAGCATAATGGCAATAACAAGAATTCCAATTGGAAGATTTACAATACCAATTGTTCTACTAGTATATTTATTAACATTAGTAGGATTAACAACAAATTTTGAAAATAAACTAAAATTAAAAATAGAAAAAGAAAATAAAAACAAAAAATAAATAGTAAAAAATTAAGAATACATCATATATATTTTAAATTATATATATGATGTAATTTTTTTGTAAAAATACTATACATTTTTTCTAATTTAATGATATAATTATGCCCAAAGATACAATAAATTGTGGAGGAAAAAATGGGAAATATAGTTTTATTAGATGATTTAACAATAAATCAAATAGCTGCAGGAGAAGTTATAGAAAGACCTGCTTCAGTTGTAAAGGAAATGGTAGAAA
Organism: uncultured Clostridium sp.; assembly: GCA_945949485.1. GTDB lineage: Bacteria > Bacillota > Clostridia > TANB77 > CAG-508 > CAG-269. The sequence continues at coordinate 13,091 of CAMFER010000008.1, forward strand.
ATTCAATAGATGCAGGTGCTACTAATATAACTGTTGAAATAAAAAATGGAGGAATTTCATTTATAAAAATAACAGACAATGGAAAAGGTATAGCAAAAGATGACTTGGAAATTGCTTTTGAAAGACATGCGACAAGTAAAATAAGATCAGCAGAAGATTTAGATAAAGTTACATCAATGGGATTTAGAGGCGAAGCATTAGCTAGTATTGCAGCAATAGCAAATGTAGAATTAACTTCAAAAACCAAAGATCAAGATGTAGGATATAGAATAGTATTAGAAGCAGGAGAAGTTTTAGAAAAAGAAGAAGCAGGATGCAGTGTAGGTACATCTATAGTAGTAAGAAATCTATTTTTTAACACACCAGTTAGATATAAATTTTTAAAGAAAGATTATACTGAAACAGGATATATAGAGGATGTAATAACAAGAATTGCTCTTGTTAATCCAAATATAGCAATAAAACTTATAAATACTGGAAAAACAGTTATACAAACTAATGGTAGTGGAGATTTAAAAAATGTTATATATAGTATTTATGGGAAAGATATAGCAAACGGAGTGCTTGAATTATCATATAAATATGATGATATAACTATAAATGGAGTTATAGGAAAACCAGAAATAGCAAGATCAAATAGATCAAATCAATTGTTTTTCGTAAATAAAAGATATATAAAAGATAAGACACTAACAGCAGCTACTGAACAAGCATATAAAGGGCTAATACCTATAGGAAAATTTGGATTTGTAATATTAAATCTAGAAATAAATCCAGCTAAAGTAGATGTAAATGTACATCCTGCTAAACTAGAAGTAAGATTTGAAGAAGAAAATAAAGTTTTTCAAGCAATATATCATGGGATAAAAGATACTTTATTAAAAAGTGAATTAGTATCAGGTTCTAGTAATGAAGAAAAGGTAACAAATATTAATACCATAGATAGAAGTGCTGTTAGTTTTGAAGAAAGATTAAAAAGATTAAGAGAAACAAAAAAAGAGAATCAAGGTGGATTATTCTCTTTTAGAAAACAAAATGATAAGCAAATAGAAAAATACAATGATGAAGAAAGTAAAATTAAGACTAATAATATATTAGAAGAAGTATATAAAGATAAAAATACAGAAAAAGCTGAAACATCTAATAAAGAAATAGGAGAAAAAGAAGAAAAGATTGTAGCAGGTCCTATAGATACAAGCGAAATATTAAATCAATTAAAACAAATGAAAGAAAAAATAGAAAAAGATTTAATAGAGAGTAATATAGAACCAGATACTTTAAAAGATACTGATAATAACTACGAATTGGAAAATAAAGAAGAAAGTAAAGTAGAAAATAAGGACGAAGAAAAAGAAATTAAAAAAGAAAATACTGAAAATGAAAATGTGTTAGAAGATAAAGAACAAATAGAAGATGTTAAATCAGCAATAGAAAAAATAGAAAATCCAGAAGTAAAACAAGAATTTGAAGAAGTAAAGGAAAAAATTAAAGACTTAAATGAAAATTCAAATGTTGTATCAGAAGATTTCAATGAGATGTATACAAAATTATTTGGAAGAGCTCCAATTATGGATAATAAAGATACAAAACAAGATGATGACAAAAAAGAAGAAATTGCAACAGCTGATTTATTAAAAGATAATGTATCTATTTTCGAAGAACAAGAAGAATTTAAAAAACCAGTATATAAATTTGTTGGAATTATATTTAAAACATACATAATATTAGAAATGGATAAAGAAATGTATATATTAGACCAACATGCAGCTCATGAAAGAATTATGTATGAAAAAGTTAAGAAAAATTATTATAGTGAAAGTCAAAAAGATTCACAAATGTTATTATTGCCAGATGTAATAACTTTAACACATAAAGAGATGGATATAGCTAAAGAAAATATAAAGATGTTCGAACAAGCAGGATTCAGCCTAGAAGAATTTGGAGAAAATACAATAAAATTAACTGGTGTTCCAACAGTATGTATTGATTTAGATACAAAAGAATTATTTTTAGAAACATTGGATGAAATAAATACAGTTGCAAGAACAGCAAAACAAGAAAAAGAAGAAAAATTTATAGCAACAGTTGCTTGCAAAGCGGCAGTTAAAGCAAATATGGCTTTGACAAAAGAAGAAGTTGACAGTTTGATGGAACAATTATTAGAATTACCAAATCCATTTACTTGTCCACATGGAAGACCAACTGTTATAAAGATGAGTAAATATGATATAGAAAGAAAATTTGCAAGAAAATAGGGAGAAGAAAGAAAATGCCATTTATAGTAATTATTATAATATTAATATATATTGTGCTTTTGGCATGGACATGGCACAATCTAGGAGATATGGAAAAAACAAAAAAGACATTAATAATATTTATAGGACTTATAATAACATATTTGACTACAATATTAATATTTAACATTTCAAAAGCAGGAATAGGATATAATAATCCTGAAGTAGAAAATACTATGAAAACTCTCTTAGTATCGGTATTCACAGGAGTAAATGGATTAATTTGGATGCCTATAGTCTCAAAAAATATGGATCAAGTTAATGAAGGATTAATAGAAAAAACTGTTTTAAAAACAAGAGTAATTGTTATAGGGATAATATTTGTAATTTGCATGGTAATTGAATTTAACTATATAAAAGATACACAAAAAAGTACAATTGAGATGTATAATAATGTTGAAGAAAGAACTGTAGGAGAGTGAAAAAGTGATAGAAGGCAAAAAAGAAAAAGTTATTGTAATATGTCGGACCAACGGCTTCAGGTAAAACGGCATTATCTATAGAATTAGCAAAGAAGATAAATGGCGAAATAATATCATGCGATTCTATGCAAATATATAAAGATATGGATATAGGAACAGCTAAGCCAACTGTTGAAGAAATGCAAGGGATTAAACATTATTTAATAGATATAGTTAACCCAGATGAAAGGTTTAGTGTAGCAGATTTTAAAAAGGAAGCAAAAAAAGCAATAAAAGAAATATTAAAAAAAGGCAAAACTCCAATTATTGTTGGAGGTACAGGACTATATGTAGATAGTTTAATATATGAAATAGAATATCAAGATATAGAATTCGATGAAAAGTATAGAAACTACTTAGAAGAAAAAACAAAAACAGAAGGATTAGAAAAATTATATGAAAAAGCTAAAATGATAGATCCAACTGCAATAGAAAAGATTAGCAAAAATGATAAAAAAAGAATTTTAAGAATATTAGAAATATATCATGCAACTGGAAAAAATAAGACAGAGCAAGAAAGGTTATCTAGAAGTAAACCAGTTGAATATGACTATAAAGTATATGCATTAAAATGGGATAGAGAGAAATTATATGAGAGAATAAATAAAAGAGTAGATATAATGATAGAACAGGGACTCATTGAAGAAGTTGAAAAAATAAAAGAAAAATACAGTAAATTCCCAACTGCCATGCAAGGGCTGGGGTATAAAGAAGTTGCAGAATATTTAGAAGGTAAGATTACAAAAGAAGAAATGATTGAGAAAATAAAACAAGAAACAAGAAGATATGCAAAAAGGCAAATGACATGGTTTAGAAAAAACAAACAAACAATATGGCTTGATGGTGAAGAAAAAATACAAAATAATATAAAAATTATTTTGGAGGGTTAAAATTGGAAGTGGAAAAAAACAAAGGAAATATAACTGATAGAATCAGTAATAGAAAAAAAACAAACAAAAAAGAAATTCCTAAAAATAAGAAAATAATAATGTATTTAGTTTCATTAGTGGTAATTGCATATGTAATATATACAATATATTTATTGATAAAAGAGCCAACAAATGTGTTTACTGTAGAAGAAGGAAAGTTATATAATGAAGAAACTAATATTGGATATGTAATCAGAAATGAAAAAGTGGTAAAAGGTGAAAACTATAAAAATGGAATGGAACAGATAAAATCTGAAGGAGAAAGAGCAGCAAAGGATGAAAATATTTTTAGATATTACAGTGCAAATGAAGAATCTTTAAAACAAAAAATATCTGAACTTGACCAAAAAATACAAGAAGCTATGCAAAATACTGAAGGGATACTGCCTTCAGATATGAAAGCTTTAGAAAGCCAAATAGATGAAAAAGTTGAGAATTTAAATCAATTAACCGATTCTGCAAAATTAGAAGAATACAAAAAGGAAATAAGTTCATATGTAAATAAAAAAGCTAAAATTGCTGGAGATCTTAGTCCGCAAGGATTATATTTAAAACAGTTAATTGATGAAAGAAAAAATTATGAGACAGAATTGAATTCAGGAGCAGAATATGTAAAAGCTCCAATGAGTGGGATTGTGTCATATAAAGTTGATGGCTTAGAAGATAAATTAACACCTGATATGTTTAGTTCACTTAGTAAGAAATATTTAGAAAGTTTAGATTTAAAAACAGGAAAAATTGTAGCAAGTAATAATGAGGCGGGAAAAGTAATTGATAATTTTTGCTGCTATATAGCGACAATTTCAGATAGTGAGGATGCAAAAAATGCTGAAGTTGGACAAAAGGTATCTGTTAGATTATCTAATAATGCAGAGATTTCAGCGGAAATTACTAATATAATAAAAGAAGATAATGAAGAAATATTATTAATTTTAAAAATTAATGAACAAATAGAAGAATTAATAAATTACAGAAAAATATCATTTGAATTGATTTGGTGGAGTAAAACAGGATTAAAAATACCTAATCAATCAATTGTTACTGAAAATTATTTAAATTATGTTGTTAGAAATAGAGCAGGTTATTTAAGTAAATTATTAGTGAAAGTTACAAAAACAGGTGACAAATATTCAATTGTTGAACCATATGATACAGAAGAACTTAAAGAATTAGGATTTTCAAATAGTGAAATAATATCATATAAAAAAATAACATTATATGACGAAATTTTATTGAATCCAGATTTGAGTGAAGTAGAATAAAATATTACAAAAATATTACAAAAATATTAAAATTATATAACATTTGTAAAAAATATTGACTTTTTATGAAAAAAATAAGATACTTATGCTAAATAAAACAAAGGAAAGAATTTTAGGAGGTTTTTTTATGTCAGGAACTTTAATGAATAAAGTATGGGATTTATTTGGAATGGATTCAGCTGAACCTGAAGAATATGAAGATGAAGATGTATATGAATATGAAGATGAGGATGATACAGAGGTTGAAGATAGAAAACAATTTTTTGGAAGAAAAAATAAAGTTGTTCCTATGCAACAAACACAACAAGCAAATGCTATAAAAATGGTTATTTCTCAACCAACTTCATTCGAACAATCAGATGAAATATGTAGCTTTTTAAAAGAAAGAAAATCTGTAATTGTTAATTTAGAATATGTAAATAAAGAAGTTGCTAGAAGAATAGTAGACTTTATTAGTGGTGGAGTTTATGCTTTAGATGGATATATTCAAAAAGTATCAAATTCAATATTCTTAGTTGCACCATCTAATTATGAAATAACAAATGAAATGGCAAGAGAAGAAATGAAAAGCAAATTGTCAGTTTCATGGCTTAAAAATAATGGTATAAACTAATAAAATATTAAGACCTTAGGAGGTAAGTAAATGATAACACCATTAGATATTGAAAACAAGAAATTTTCGAAACAAATGATGAATGGATATAATGTTGATGAGGTTGATGATTTTTTAGATGATTTAACATTAGATTATTCAAAGAATTATAAAGAATTAACTGAATTAAGAGATAAAGTAGCAGAATTAAATAACAGTTTAGAGCATTATAAGACAATAGAAGAGACTTTACAAAACACTTTACTTATGGCTCAAACTACAGCTGAAGATGTAAAAAAAGTTGCAAGACAACAAGCTGACCAAATAATAAATGAAGCAAAAGGAAATGCACAAAAACAAGCTAGTGACTTGGATAATGAAATTGTATTAAAGAAGAAAGAATTAGATGACGTAAAAAAACAGTTTGATATATATAAAGCAAAAATGGAATCATTATTAATATCACAGCTAGAATTATTAAAAGATATAAATAAAGAAGATAATTAACATACAAATGAAAAACTATCTGAAATAGGATAGTTTTTCATTTTTATTTATTAAAAAATGGAATAAAATGTTACAAAAAAGTATAAATATTACAGAACTGTTAAATATATGTTACATTTCTATTAATAGTATTGACCTATTGGAAAAAAAATAATAGAATATTTATAATTAAGAAAGGTGTATTATGAGAATTATATCAGGAAAAGCAAGAGGAACAAAATTATATACATTAGAAGGGAATAATACAAGACCTACACTAGATAGAGTTAAAGAATCTTTATTTAATATAATACAATCTAAACTAGAAGGAAAAGTGTTTTTAGATTTGTTTTCTGGAAGTGGAGCAGTAGGCTTAGAAGCAGTAAGTAGAAATGCAAAAAAAGCAATACTTTGTGATAATAATAAAGAAGCAATTTCAATAATAAAGAAAAATGCAAGTAAAACTCATTTAGAAGAATTGGTTGATATATATAATACAACGTTTGAAAAGTTAATAAAAAATATATTGGATGAAAAAATAGATATTATATATATAGATCCACCATATGCAACCAATTATACTATTGAAGCAATAAAATTATTAATTAAATATGATTTGATAGCAGATGATGGGATTGTAATATTGGAAACAGATGATGAACAGAAAATAATGAAACAATTGCAAAATATAAATATAAAGATTATAAACAAGAGAAAATATGGTAGAGCGCATCTTATATTCTTACAAAAGAATTAGGATACTTAAAAAGGAAGGGGTAAACCATGGAAATATTTACATTATTAGAAACGTTAGAAGATTTATTAGAAAGAAGCAGAAATTTGCCTTTCTCAGATAAGAGCATTGTTAGTAAAGATGAAATGCTTGATTTGATAAAAGAAATAAGATTAAAGCTTCCAGATGAATTAAAACAAGCAAAATGGATAAAAGAAGAAAGACAACGTATTTTGGTTGAAGCACAAAAAGAAGCTGATGGAATAGTTAAAGAAACTGAAAATAGAATAATAGCTATGATAGATGAACATGAAATAACAAGAAAAGCATATGAACAAAAAACAGAGATAATAGAAACAGCAAATGAAATGTCTAGAGAAATTTCTAAAGGGACAAAAGAATATGCTGATAGCATATTATCAAATACAGAAGATGTATTAAATGAGACATTGAATAGATTAGGAAAGAATATGTCTGATGCGTTAAATTTAATGCAAATTTCTTTAGAAGATACAATCAAAACGATTGAGAACAGCAGAAAAGAATTAAAATAGTAATAAAATCAGAAGTCAGATGTCAGAAGTCAAAAAATCAAGACTTATGATTCTGACTTTTTTAAGGTATTAATAAAGAATATAAAAGAAAAGGTGATAAAGTTGGCAAAAAAGAAAAGAAGATATAAAAAAAGAAAAACTGCATCAAAACTAGATATAGCTGTAGTAATATTGATAGTAGTAAGTATATTATTAGCAGTATTAATATATACAAAATCAGGAATGGTTGGACAAAAACTAAATGAAATATTTGGAGGAATGTTTGGTATCATACAATATGTTTTACCAATAGGAATATTTGTTATTGCAATAAAAATTGCATCCAATGGAAATGAGGATTTAAATCCTAAATTAATACAATATGCAGTATTTTTGTTTAGCCTTTGCGTTTTATTTAGCTTATTCCAAATTGCTGCAGGAGAAATTAGAACAAATGGAGAACTTTCAGAAATTGTTAGTGAAGCATACAGTATAGGAACACAAAGTAAAGGTGGAGGAGCTATACGGAGCTGTTGCTGCTGTGCCACTAAATAGACTTTTAGGCGAAGCAGGAGCTATCATATTTTGTTTAGGAATAGCATTAGTACTTCTAGTATTTACATTTGGAATAAATGCATCTGAAATAATACAACAATTTATGGAAAAACTAGAAGAAAGAAAAGAAGAAAAAATGATAGCAAGGGAAGAAGCTCACAAACAAAGAATGGAAGAGGCTATTGAAACACCTGCACAAAGAAGGAAGAGAGAAAGAAAAGAACGATTAGAAAAAATGCGACTTGAAAAAGAACAAGCAAAAGATGTAATGGATAATCAAATAAAAATTAATTTTGGAGGAAGAATAGTAGACGGACAAGAAGAAAAAGAAGGACTAAAAAAATATGATCATAGCAAAGATGACTTAGAGCCACTTACAAAAGCTTCAAAATTAAAAATGAAAGAAAAAGCTGAAATACAACCTGATGTATTAGAAAATAATTTATTCAAACAAGTTGAAGAACAAAAAGAGGAAAAGAAAAAAGAAGTTTTACAGTTAGAACATAGTTTAATAGTTGAAGATGAGCATTATGAATATCCACCAATTGAATTGTTAAGTAAGCCAAGCAAAAAGACTCTTAAAGGTGGAGCAAAAGCACTTACAGATACTGCAACAAAATTACAAAAAACATTATATAGCTTTGGAGTTTCAGCTAAAGTTGAAAATGTTTCAGTAGGACCTGCAATTACTAGATATGAGTTAAAACCAGCAGAAGGAGTTAGGGTAAGCAAAATTGCAAACTTAGCAGATGATATTGCATTAAATTTAGCAGCTGAAACAATAAGAATTGAAGCACCTATACCTGGTAAACAAGCAGTTGGAATAGAAGTTCCAAATAAAGAAAAAGAAGCTGTACATTTAAGAGAAGTTCTAGACAGTGAAGATTTTAAAAATAATAAATCAAAATTATCTATAGCATTGGGAAAAGATGTTGCTGGAAATGTTCAATTAGCAGATATTGCAAAAATGCCTCATGTTTTAATAGCTGGTTCAACAGGATCAGGAAAGAGTGTATGTATAAACACAATAATAACAAGTATAATTTATCATGCGAAACCAAGTGAAGTTAAATTCGTAATGGTAGATCCAAAAGTTGTTGAATTATCAGTATATAACGGAATACCACATTTATTAATTCCAGTTGTAACAGATCCAAGAAAAGCAGCTGGTGCATTAGCATGGGCAGTACAAGAAATGGATGATAGATATAATAAATTTGCAAGCAAAGGAGTACGTGACTTAAAAGGATATAATAAAGCAATAGAAAAAGAAAATGAAGCAGGAAAATTACCACAAATAGTAATTATAATAGATGAGCTTGCAGATTTAATGATGGTAGCTAAAAATGATGTTGAAGATGCAATTTGTCGTTTAGCACAAAAAGCAAGAGCAGCAGGAATGCACTTAGTAATTGCAACACAAAGACCATCTGTTGATGTTATCACTGGTTTAATAAAAGCAAATATACCATCAAGAATTGCATTTGCAGTTTCTTCACAAGTGGATTCAAGAACTATATTAGATTCAGTTGGAGCAGAAAAACTTTTAGGAAAAGGAGATATGCTATATTTCCCATCAGGTGCACCAAAACCATCTAGAGTTCAAGGAGCATTCGTGTCTGACGAAGAAGTAGAAAAAATAGTAGATTTTATAAAATCAAACGGAACTGCAACATATAATGAAGATATATTAGAAAGTATTGAAAATACAAATAAATCAGATAAAGAATTGGCACAAGAACAAGCAGCAGATGATGATACAGACCCATTTTTAATGGATGCAATACAAACAGTTGTAGAAACTGGACAAGCATCTACATCATTTATTCAAAGAAGATTTAAAGTTGGATATGCAAGAGCTGGAAGAATTATAGATCAAATGGAAGAAAGAGGTATAATATCTGGATATCAAGGCAGCAAACCTAGAGAAGTATTAATGACCTTAGATAGACTAAATGAATTAAAGATGTCTAATGGATTAAAAGAAAATGATTCTGATTCATAATAAAATGAAAAGATGAAGAAAGGAGAATAAAATTGCAAAAGAAAAAAGATAATTTTTTAGAAAAAATAGTAAAGAAAAATTATAATACAGAGTTAGAAAATGTTTTAGAAAAAAAGTATTTTGAAGAAAATACCAAAAGTATTCTCCTTAGTATAATGTATAAAATAGAAACTGCATATAAAGACTATAAACAGGTAAAAAGAAATGTAGAAACAAAAGAAGAATTTATAGAAAATTTAATTGAAGATATACAAAGGAATTGTGAAAGCATAAAACTAGTCAAGCTTCATTCAAAAGAAGATGATATACTTGGTGATAGAACATTTTTGATAGAAAAAAAAGCAAAAAAAATAATCTGTTATCCAATTGAAAGAAAATTACTATATGCAATAGCTAAAATTAGTAAAAATGATGAAATAATAAAAGATAAGTATTATATAATAAACAAGACTTTATCAAACTTGATAAACATAGGAAAAGATATAGAAACAGTGGAGCCATTAAGAGATTTTAATGGATATTCTTGGACAACAATATCAGGAGAAATTGAAAGTTTAGAATATAATCTAATTTATCAGAACTTAAGAATTATATTGGGATATAAATTTTTAAACAAGTGGATTAGAAATACAGAATATATAATAGATTATATGGAATTATTAAAAAATAAATTAGAAGAGCTATATGGAAATGAAGTAAAAGAAAAAATCATAGAATATCTAGAAAAAATATCAATATTGCTTGAAATGAAATATAATAAAAATGCTAAAGAAAAAATATTGCAAGAAAAAATAAAAAATGAGGAGAAACTAGATAAAATATTAGACAATGCTAAGTTTGTTCAAGAACTTACAGAAAAGAAAAAAGCTTTAACAAAACAAATTAAAAAGATAGATGAAACTTTAAATAATGATTCATTGCTTCAATCAGAATACGAAAAGAGAAATGAAGATCTACCATTGGAAGAAAAAATCTTTAGTATGAGAATATTATCAAAGATAATGGCAGAGGAAAGAGAAAGTAAAATAAAAAAAATAGAAAAATTGAATGATTTACTTAATCCACAAAAATTTATAGAATATAAAAAACTATTAGAAAGAAAAGAAGAAAAATTAAAAGTTGCACAAATAAAAGATATACAAAAAGAGATTGAAAAATGCATTATAAAATTTCAAGAAATTTTCTTAAAAGCTTTTATTACAAAAGTAGAAAAAGCTAATTCAAAACAAGAAATCGAAGACTTAATTTATGAATACAGATATTATAATTTATTACAAATAAAAGATAAAATAGAAATAAAAGATGAAGAAAAATTAAAAGATAAATTAAAAGAAACTACAAATATACTTTTGAGAAAAGCAGAAGAATTAAAAGTTTTAAATCAACTTTCAAAAGATGAAGAAAAAAATTATCAAATATTAAAAAATATATTTGAAACAAGAAGTATAAATTTAAATGAACTATATATCAAAATAGTAAGGGAAAATGAAAAATATTATTTGCAAATATTTGATGAAAATGCATTTGAAGAGAAAATTGAATTAAAACTATTTGAACAGGCTAGCAAAGAAGAAATACCAATGAAATTAAACAAAAAAGTCAAAATTTTTAACTAGGAGGAAAAGAAAAGTGAAAATAACTTTTTTAGGAGCTACAAGAACAGTAACTGGTTCAAATTACTTAGTTGAAGCAGCAGGAAAGAAATTTTTAGTTGATTGTGGGATGTGGCAAGGTAAAGAAGAATTAGAAATGCAAAACATGGAAAATTTTGAATATAATCCAAGTGATATAGATTTTATGTTATTAACACATGCACATATAGACCACTCAGGAAGGATTCCAAAACTATATAATGAAGGATTTAGAAATAAAATATATGCACATAAAGCAACATGTGATTTGTGTACATTAATGCTTCCAGACAGTGGACATATTCAAGAAATGGAAATAGAATGGAAAAATAGAAAAAGAAAAAGAAAAGGGGAAAAAGAATTACCTCCTTTATATACAGCTGAAGATGCAGCTAGATGTTTAGAAATATTTGAACCAGTCCAATATGATGAAATAATCGAAATAACACCAGATATACATGTCAGATTTAATGATGCTGGACATATGTTAGGGTCTAGTATTATAGAGCTATGGGTAAAAGAAGATGGAAAAGAAAAGAAAACAGTATTTACAGGTGATTTAGGAAATAATGATATTCCATTACTTAATTCTCCAACAATGATAGAAGATACAGATTATTTAGTTATGGAATCAACATATGGAAGCAGATTACATTTAAGAAATGATGAAAAAGCATCAATGTTTTTAGATATAGTATCAGAAACATTAGATAATGGTGGAACAGTAGTTATACCATCATTTGCTGTTGGAAGAACTCAAGAAATACTATATGAAATAAATAAATTAAAAGAAGAACATAAAGAAGATGAAGAATTTCAAAGAAAATATAAAAAAATAATGAAAACAAATGTATTTGTTGATAGTCCTCTTGCGATATCTGCTACAGAAGTATTTAGAGAAAATACAAATTTATTTGATGATGAAGTAAAAGCACAAATTGTAAGAGGAGATAATCCATTGGAATTTCCAGGACTACAATTTACAAGAACAGCAGATGAATCAAAAGCTTTAAATGAAGATAATAGACCAAGTATAATAATATCAGCAAGTGGAATGTGTGAAGTAGGAAGAATAAAGCATCACTTGAAACATAATCTATGGAATCCAAAATCAACTATTCTTTTTGTGGGATATCAAGCACCAGGAACTTTAGGATATAACATAGTCAATGGAGCAAAAAAAGTAAAAATATTTGGTGAAGAAATTGCAGTTAATGCAAGAATTGAATATATAGAAGGATATTCAGGACATGCAGACCAAGAAGGGCTTATGAACTTTATATATTCATTCATAAAAAAACCAGACCATATATTCTTAGTTCATGGAGAGCCAGAAGCACAAGATGTGTTAAGAGAGAAAATTGAAAAAGAAACTAATATAAAAATAGATGCACCAGAATTTGGAGAAACATATGAACTTTCTGAAGATAAAGTTATATTAACTAATAAGTTAGAAAGAAAGATAACAAGGACAATAAGAACGGAAATGGAAGAAAGATTAGCTAGAGTAAAACAAGAAATTCAAGATATGGAACAATATGTCAGAGAGGATATGGCAAATAAAAATTTGAGAGACGAAGATATATTTAGAATAAATGAAAAGATTAAAGACTTGGAAAAACAAATATTAAATGTAATAGAAGGGTAGAAATATGGAAAATAAATATTTAAATGAAGCAATAATAGGAAATAAAAATATTTTAGCAACTTTCACTGAAAAAGGAGAATTGCAAAGATTATATTTTCCAAATAAAGATAATAGGCAATATATAAACTTTTATCATACAGGAGTAAAAGTAAATAATTCGGACTTGATTTATTTACATGATGATATAAATAATGTATATAGACAATATTATGAACCAGACACTAATATATTAAATACAGAGATAACTAACACATATTTTAATTTAAAAGTATTACAAACAGACTTTGTGACAATTAAAGAAGATGTATTAGTAAAAAGATATATTTTTATGAATGATGCAAAAATAGATTTAGATTTAGAATTTTATATGCATTCAGAATTATTATCAGATAATAACAATTTTGTTGGTTGCAAAATTATAGATGGCGGAATGCTTCAATATGCACATGATTTCTCTGTTGCAACAGTTGCAAAAGGAGGAAAAATTAAAAGGCATCAAATAAATGGAAGTAAAGAAACAATTAAAAGAGGCGAAATATATGACAAAGATTATATAGGAATGTCAAATGATTCTAGTGTAAGCTATAATATTGGAATACTAAAACCAGGTGAAAAGAAAATACTAGAAATATTAGTAAAAATAGATGATAATAGAAATATATCTGAAATGGAAGATGAAATAGACAGAATAACAAAAATAGATTATAAAAAAGAATATTCAGATACAAAAACATATTGGAGAAAATATGTAAAAAAACATAATGGATTAAACTTAAAAGAACCAGAAAATAGTTATGAAGAGAAAATATTTGAAATATATAGAAGATCAATACTATTATTTCCATTATTAACAAACTTAGAAACAGGTGGAATAATAGCATCTCCAGAAGTAGATGAAAATTTTACAAAATGCGGAAGATATGCATACTGTTGGCCAAGGGATGCAGTATTTATAACAAAAGCAATGGATATCTTAAATATGGAAAAAGAAACAGAAAAATTCTATAAAGTTTTTTGCAAGAAAACACAAAGTAAAAATGGAATGTGGGAGCAAAGATTTTTTACAGATGGAAAACTAGCACCATGTTGGGGATATCAAGTAGATGAAACAGCAAGTGTAGTATATGGAGTATATAACCACTATAAATATACAAAATCAGAAAAATTCTTAAAAGATAATCTAAAAATGTGTGAAAAAGCAATTGACTTCTTGGAGAAATATGTAAAAGATTGGCTAAACATTGAAGGAATAGATGAAAGAGAAAAAGATGTAGTAAAAGAAGAAATAGAAGAAGATACACTAAGAAGAACAGGAAGAGAACATAAATATCATGTAAGTTATGACCTATGGGAAATGAATGAAGGAATACACTTATATAGCTTAGCAAGCATATATTCTGCATTTGAATGCATGTTAAATATATATAGAATATTAGAAAAAAATATATCTGATTTTGAAAATAATAGATTAAAAGAAGAAAAAGCACATAAAACAGAAAGAAGATTACAAAACTTACAAAGAGAAATAAAAAAATATATAAATGAAAACTTATATGATGAAGAAAAGAAATCATATGTAAGAAATTTAGAAGACAAAAAAATGGATATAAGCATAATAGGAGCAGTAACACCATTTGAAGTATTAAAACCAAAAGAAAAAAAGGTACTAAATACAATAGAAAGAATAAACCTATCATTAAGAACATACACAGGAGGATACCAAAGATTTGAGCAAGACCATTATATGAATGGAAACCCATGGCCAATAGCAAACCTATGGATGACACTATATTATTTAGAAACAGGAGAAAAGAAAAAAGCAAAAGAAACATTTGACTTTGTAGTAAAAACAGCAGGAAAACACTATTTACTTGGAGAACAAATAGATAATACCACACTAAAACCAGCATGGGTAGTAGGACTTCGGATGGTCACATGCAATGTTTATAATAGTACTAGAAAAGCTATATAAAAATGGCTAAGTGGGGTCAATTCTACTTTATCCATAAAATATTGAAAAATTTTATAAAGCATGTTAAGATATTAACATGCTTTTAGTTATTCTTTAAATAAAACAAAAGGAGAGTGATAAATTGTCACGAAAAATCAGAATGAAAAGTGGCACTGGGGTTTATCATTGCATTATAAGGGGAAATAACAAGCAAGACATATTTTACGATAAAGAGGATTATTGGAAATTAAAGAAAGAGTTGATAAAAACAAAGGAAAAATATAATTATGAAATATATTCTTATGCGTTTATGCCAAATCATATACATTTGCAAATAAAAACAAATGAAGATAATTTGTCAAAAATAATGCAAAGTTTACAAATAAGATATAACAGGTATTTTATCAAAAAGTACGATTATACTGGACATTTATCTCAAGGAAGATTTTATAGTAAATGTGTAGAAAATGACCAATATATACTAGATTTGCAAAGATATATACATCAAAATCCAATGAAAGCAAAAATATCTACAATTGAAGATTATGAATGGAGTAGCTATAGTTCATATATAAAGAATTCTAAATATGAAAATATAGTCAATAGTGAATATGTTTTAAAGCTTTTTGATGAAAATGAAAAAATAGCTATCAGTAAGTTTATAGAATTTAATAAAGAAATAGTAAAAATAAAAGATAGTGAAAAGTATTTGGAATATGAGATAAGAAAAAGTCTTAAAGATGAAGAAGCAGTATATTTCATAAATAAACAATTGAAAATAAAAAATATATCTAATATAAAGAACTATGAAAAGAAAATAAGAAACTTATTAGTAAAAGAAATAACAAAAATAAAAGGAATAAATACAAAGCAAATTTCTAGAATATTAGGGATAAGTAGTAGAATAATTGAAAGAATAAAAATGGATAAGTAAGAAACGATATGGTTTATCCAAAAAAACAAAAAAAGGACTTGCAATGTCCTTTTTTTTGTTATACAATAATACTGCCTAATAAAGGGCAAATAAAAATTAAGGAGGACGATTAATATGTCAGTAAAAGTAGGAATCAATGGATTTGGAAGAATAGGAAAATTATCATTCCAAGCAGCTTTAGCAAAAGAAGGGGTAGAAGTTGTAGCAGTAAATGATCCATTTGTTACAGCAGACTATATGGCTTATATGACAAAATTTGATACAGTACATGGAAGATTTCAAGGTACAATAGAAGAAAAAAATGGAAATTTGGTAGTAAATGGAAAAGAAATAAAAGTATATAACGAAATGGATCCACATAACATTCCATGGGGAGAAATTGGAGTTGATTATGTATTAGAATGTTCAGGAGTATTTACAACAATGGAAAAAGCACAAGCTCACTTAGATGCAGGAGCTAAGAAAGTATTAATTAGTGCACCATCTAAAGATGCTCCAATGTTTGTTATGGGTGTTAATAATGAAACTTATGATCCAAGCATGAAAATAGTTTCAAATGCATCTTGTACAACAAACTGTTTAGCACCACTTGCTAAAATAATAAATGATAACTTTGGAATTAAAGAAGGTTTAATGACAACAGTTCACTCAACAACAGCAACACAAAAAACTGTTGATGGAGCTTCTAAAAAAGATTGGAGAGGTGGTAGAGCAGCTAGTGCAAATATCATACCATCATCAACAGGAGCTGCAAAAGCAGTTGGAAAAGTTATACCAACATTAAATGGAAAATTAACAGGTATGTCTTTCAGAGTACCAACAGTTGATGTTTCAGTTGTAGATTTAACATGTAACTTAGAAAAACCAGCAACATACGAAGAAATATGTGCAGCAGTTAAAAAAGCATCTGAAGGAGAATTAAAAGGAATAGTTGAATATACTGATGAACCAGTTGTTTCTTCAGACTTCTTAAATGATGCTCATACATCAATATTTGATGCAACAGCAGGAATAATGTTAACAGATACATTTGTTAAATTAGTTGCATGGTATGACAATGAATGGGGATATTCAAATAAATTAGTAGATTTAGCATGCTACATTGCTAGTAAAGACTAATAAAAAACAAATAATATAAAATAGAGAAGAACACTTGAAAAGTGTTCTTTTTTAATATAAAATATATATGTATTTAAAAAGAGAAAATAAATGCAAGGAGGAAACAAATGAAAAAGAATGAAGGTATAACATTAATTGCACTAGTTATAACAATTGTTGTATTACTTATTTTAGCTGGAATAAGCATAAAAGCATTGACAGGAGAAAAAGAACTTATAAAAGAAACATATAATACAACAGATCAAGCACAAAGAGAAAGTATTATTCAAAAAATAGAAGCAGATTTATATCAAGAAAAAACGATATCTGGGGAAATACCTGATAAGGCAAAATTAAAAGAAATTATACAAAGTAAAGGTTATAACAAGGGAGAACTTGGAGAAGAGAGTTTTATATCAAAAGATGGAGAATACACAATAAGCTATGAAGAAATTCTAGGTTGGGAAGATAAAATAGTTTCTACAGAAAAAACTGTCAAGGATTTAAAAGTAGGAGAAAAAGTTAAATACGATACTGGAAAAAGTAATATATGTGATAATGGAATAATTAAATGCACTGTACTATATGATTCAGAATACAATGAAACTAATCATAAAGAATATGGAACACAAATAATAGCTGATAATGTTGTTGAGCAAGTTACATTAGGAAGTCTAATAGGTTTAGAAGAAGCAAAAAAATCATATAATGAAGCGATAGTTACTTTAAATGAAGCAAGAAGTATTTAAATACTATATATGCAAGTGATCCAAGATGCGTAGGAAGTGTACCAGATAATAAAAATTCAGAAGCTAAAGAGTATTATAATAGTGCTAGAGAATTTATGACTTCATATAATGGTATTTTTAAAAATAGTGATAGAAATTATTTGACAGATTATACGCAAATGGGAAAAGAAATACTAAATATAAGTGCGATAAATGAAGATTATTGGATGCCTTCTAGATATTGTGGTGAGAATGAAGAATTAGCAGCATTTGGTATGTATTGGATAGGAATTACAGGGGTATTACAAGATGATGATTATGGAGATCTAATAAGAATATTTAGGAATGAAAATATAGGAGAGGAAAAAAATTATACTAAAACGCATGGATTACGACCAGTACTTACTTTGAAATCTGATATAAGGATAATAGGAGGAAATGGAATTGAAAATCCTTATGAATTAGGAATATAAAAAGTGTATATTCATTAAAAAACTATTAAAGAACACTTGAAAAGTGTTCTTTTTTGGTATAAAATAGGTATGGTCTTATAAAAGAGGCAAATTTTGCTTATAATAAGACTGAGGAAAATTGTTTTTTAGGGAGGAAATCAAAAATGAATAAGAAAACAGTAAAAGACATTGAGTTAAAAGGAAAAAAAGTACTAGTAAGATGTGACTTTAATGTACCAATGGATGAAGAAAAAAATATAACAGACAATACAAGAATAGTAGCAGCATTGCCAACAATTAAATATTTATTAGAAAATAACTGTGCAATAATTTTATGCTCACATTTAGGAAGACCAAAAGGAGAATTTAAACCAGAATTTTCACTACAACCAGTAGCAAAAGAGTTATCAAAATTATTAGATAAAGAAGTAATTATGGCAAAAGATGTTGTTGGAGAAGATGCAACTACAAAAGCTGCAAATTTAAAACAAGGAGAAATCTTACTTTTAGAAAATGTAAGATTTCATAAAGAAGAAACAGATAATGACCCAGAATTTGCTAAGAAATTAGCTGATATGGCAGAAATATATGTAAATGATGCTTTTGGCGCAGCACATAGAGCACATGCTTCAACAGCAGGAGTAGCTGCATATTTACCAGCAGTATCAGGATTTTTAATTGAAAAAGAATTAAAATTCTTAGGAAATGCAATTGCAAATCCAGAAAGACCATTTGTTGCTATTTTAGGAGGAGCTAAAGTTTCTGATAAAATAGGAGTAATTGATAGTTTATTAGAGAAAGTGGATACATTAATGATAGGTGGAGGAATGGCATATACATTCTTTAAAGCACAAGGATATGGCGTAGGAAACTCACTTTGTGAATTAGACAAATTAGATTTAGCAAAAAGTTTAATGGAAAAAGCAAAAAATAAAGGTGTAAAATTATTATTACCAGTAGATACTAAAATAGGTAAAGAATTTAAACCAGATACAGAAAGCAAAACAGTAGCATGGACAGATATTCCAGATGAATGGGAAGGATTTGACATTGGAGAAAAAACAATAGAAATGTTCTCAAATGAATTAAAAACAGCAAAAACTGTTATATGGAATGGACCTGTAGGATTATTTGAATTTGATCAATTTGCTATTGGAACAAATTCAATTGCAAAAGTATTATCAGAAATTGATGCTACAACAATTATAGGTGGTGGAGATTCAGCTGCAGCAGTAAAAAAAGCAGGATTACAAGATAAAATGACACATATATCTACAGGTGGAGGAGCATCATTAGAATTTCTAGAAGGTAAAAAATTACCAGGAATTGAATGTCTAATGGGTAAATAGAATATATTTTAAGGGACCTATAAAAATAAGTCCCTTAAATCCTGAATAAAAGAATTGAGGTTGAATGCAAAATTGGAATTACTAGATGTAGTAGATGAAAAAGATAGAATAACGGGAAAAATATTAGATAGAGAAACTATTCATGAAAATGGTTTATGGCATAGGCAAGCCACATGTTGGATAATGAATAAAGAAGGAAAACTATTATTTCAGAAAAGATCTAAACTAAAATCACATAATCCTTCAAAATGGTCTAGAACAGGTGGACATATAGATGCAGGAGAAGAAGTGCTAGATGGAATAATAAGAGAAATAAAAGAGGAAATAGGTGTAAATATTCCGAAAGAAAAATTGAAATTAATCCAAAAAGAACCATTTGAAAAAGAATACATAAATAAAAAAACAAAACACAGATATTGGGCATATGATTATTTTACAATAGTGGATTACAAATTAAGTGATTATACAATGCAAAAAGAAGAAGTTGACGATTTAAAATATATTTCAATAGAAGAAATGGAAGAATTAAAAAAGAAAAATAATAGTGAATATACTTTTGTAAAATGGGAAAATGTTGAAGAAATAATAGAAATGCTAAAAAAAATAAGAAAAGAAAAATTAGGATTTTAGAATATAAAAGATATAAGAAAGGAAGATTTTTATGAGAAAAAAAGTAATAGCAGGAAACTGGAAAATGAATATGCTTCCAGATGAAACAATCAAGTTTATAGAGGAACTTACACCATTAGTAAAAGATACAAATAATGAAGTTATATTATGTGTTCCATATACAGATTTATTTTATGCTTTATTAACAGCACAAAATACAAATATAAAAATAGGAGCACAAAACATGCATTTTGAAGAAAAAGGTGCATATACAGGTGAAGTTTCAGGAAAAATGTTAAAAGCAATAAATGTAGAATATATAATTATTGGTCATTCAGAAAGAAGACAATATTTCAATGAGACAGATGAAACTGTTAACAAAAAAATAAAAGCAGCATTTAATTATGGATTAAAACCAATAGTTTGTGTTGGAGAAACATTAGAAGAAAGAGAAAGTGGTAAAACAACAGATATAATAACAAAACAAACAGAATTAGCATTAGAAGGACTAACAGAAGAACAAGTAGAAAATACAATAATAGCATATGAGCCAATATGGGCAATTGGAACAGGAAAAACAGCAACAAGTGAAGATGCAAATAATAGTGTTAAAGAAATTAGAAATAAAATTGCTAAAATATATGGACAAAATGTTGCAGATAGGGTTATAATACAATACGGCGGAAGTGTAAAATCAAGTAACGCAAAGGAACTATTTGAGATGTCAGATATAGACGGAGGATTAGTAGGAGGAGCAAGCTTGAAAGCTGACGAATTCAGTAAAATAGTAAATTACGACAAATAGAGAAGAGGATGGTAAAATGAAAGATAAGTTAACAATGCTAATGATATTAGATGGCTTTGGAGACAATCAAAACAAAGATGGAAATGCAATAAAGCTAGCTAAGACACCTAATATTGACAAACTAATGAAAAAATATCCAAATACAGATATATATACAAGTGGTTTAGCAGTAGGGTTACCAGAAGGACAAATGGGAAATTCAGAAGTTGGACATACAAATATAGGAGCTGGAAGAATTGTATATCAAGAACTAACTAGAATAACAAAATCAATAGAAGATGGAGATTTCTTTTCAAATCCAGAATTTATTGCTGCTATTGAAAATTGTAAGAAAAATAATTCTAAATTGCATATTTTAGGATTAGTATCTGATGGAGGAGTTCATAGCCATATACGTCATTTGTATGGATTACTAGAAATGGCAAAAAGAAGAGATTTTGAAAATGTATATGTACATTGTTTCTTAGATGGAAGAGATACACCACCTGCATCAGCAGAAAGTTATATCTTAAAATTACAAGAAAAAATGTCAGAAAAAAAAGTTGGAAAAATAGCAAGCCTATCAGGAAGATTCTATAGCATGGATAGAGATAAAAGATGGGAAAGAGTTAAAAAATGCTACGATGCATTAGTACTTGGAAAAGGAAATACAGCTGGAAATCCAGTAAAAGCGATTGAGGATTCTTATCAAAAAGAAGTATTTGATGAATTCGTTGAACCAACAGTAATTTGCAATGGAAAAGAACCAGTAGCAAAAATAGAAAAAAATGATTCAGTAATATTCTTTAATTTCAGACCAGATAGAGCAAGAGAAATAACTAGAGCACTAGTTGACGATAAATTTGATGGATTTGAAACAAAGAAAGACTTGAATTTATATTATGTATGTTTCACAAATTATGATGAAACAATGCCAAATGTTCATATTGCATTTAAAAAAGAAGCATTACACAATACATTTGGAGAATATATAAGCAAAAAAGGATATACACAACTAAGAATTGCTGAAACTGAAAAATATGCACATGTAACATTCTTCTTTAATGGAGGAGAAGAAAAATTATTTGAAGGAGAAGATAGAATATTAGTTCCTTCTCCAAAAGTAGAAACATATGACATGAAGCCTGAAATGAGTGCATATGAGGTAACTGATAAAGTATTAGAAGCAATAAAACAAGACAAATATGATTCTATTATATTAAACTATGCTAATACAGATATGGTTGGTCATACAGGAAGTTTACAAGCTGCTATAAAAGCAGTTGAAACAGTAGATGAATGTGTTGGAAAAGTTGTAAGTTTAGTTGAAGAAAAGCAAGGTAACTTAATAATAACAGCAGACCATGGGAATGCAGAACAAATGATAGACTATAAAACAGGAGAACCACATACAGCACATACAACAAATCCAGTGCCAATAATATTAGTAACTCCTAATAAAGATTTAAAATTAAAATCAGGAGGAAAATTAGCAGATTTAGCACCAACAATGCTTGATTTAATGAATTTAGAAAAACCAGAAGAAATGACAGGTGAAAGTTTATTAGATAAGGAATAAGAGGGGATATGTTAAATCACACAAAAAAGATAAGAGAAATATTTGAAGAAATACAAAAAATACTATTTTATATGATACCTGAAAAATGGGATAAATTATATCTTTATGGTTCAGTAATAGATGTGCCTGGAAAAGTAGAAAAAAAGCGGTGAGCTTTTTTTCTACTATATTCCAAGAGGAATATTAAAAAAGAAACCAGTAAATGTATATGAGATTCCAAATAAATTTAATATTGATGAAAATCAATATTTTCAATTAGTAAATTTGTTATATAACAAGATAAAACAATTGCGTGAAGAATTTGGAAGATCGGAAACAAAAGAATTATGGAGTAACATTACTATTTCTATAAATAATCTTAAATTTAAAGTTGAATATAACTATGATGACTTATTAAATAATGACTTCAATAGCTATGAACGTCATATTATTTGGAGAGTAAAATATTTAGGAATTATTCCAGAGCAATGTACTAAGGAAGAAAAAGATATAATAAGGAGATATGCCAGTCAGCCCAAACAATTGCTAAGGCAAGAGTATTATGAATCAGGTATCTATATTAAAGATGTGAAAAATATAGTAGACTATAATCAAAATGGCTATGAAAATATTACTAATATAGAAAATAATAAAACAGAAAAGCAAGAAGGAAAAAAACAAGAAATTAAAAATAAAAAGAAAAATCAAATATTATTTTCTGAAGAGGAATTTAAAAATAAAAAACAAAAAGTTGAGAATTTTAAAGACTAAAAATTAAAAATAAAAAATAAAAAAATATTCAGTTATAAACTTTTGAGAAATCTCTCTAAAGTTAATATATAATTACGTAGAAATGAAAGGAGCAAATTAAAATGATTTATTCAAAAGAATTAGAAGAAATGTGCGTAGTAAAAAAAGGAGTTGATCATGGACCAGCACCAATACCAGAAGAAGGAAAATGGGTAAAAGCAAAAGAAATAAAAGATATTTCTGGTTTAACTCATGGTATTGGATGGTGTGCACCACAACAAGGAGCTTGTAAATTAACTTTAAATGTAAAAGATGGAGTTATTCAAGAAGCTTTAATAGAAACAATTGGATGTTCAGGAATGACACATTCAGCAGCTATGGCAGGAGAAATATTAACAGGAAAAACAATCCTTGAAGCATTAAATACAGACTTAGTATGTGATGCTATAAATACTGCTATGAGAGAATTATTCTTACAAATAGTATATGGTAGAACACAAACAGCTTTCTCAGAAGGAGGACTTCCAGTAGGAGCAGGACTTGAAGATTTAGGAAAAGGACATACATCACAAGTAGGAACAATCTATTCAAGTACATTAAAAGGACCAAGATATTTACAATTAACAGAAGGATACATAGTAGAACTTGGATTAGACAAAGATGACCAAATTATAGGATACAAATATGTTCACATGGGAAAAATGATGGACAACATCAAAAAAGGAATGGATCCAATGGAAGCAATAGAAAAAGCTTCAGGAACATATGGAAGATTTGCAGAAGCAGTTAAAACAATAGATCCAAGAAAACAATAAAATTGGGACAGGTCCAAATGGACATTTTGTCCATTTAGTGACAGATTTATATAAAACAATAAAAATGTAAATAAATAGGAGGAATAAAAATGGCAGTAACATTTGAAAGTTATGAAAGAAGAATAGACCAAATAAAACCAGTAATGGAAAAATACGGAATAAAAGATTTTGAAGATGCATTAAAAATATGTACAGATAAAGGATTTAATCCATATGAAATAGTAAAAGGAGTACAACCAATTTGTTTTGAAAACGCAGCTTGGGCATATACATTAGGAGCAGCAATTGCAATAAAAAAAGGATGCACAAAAGCAGCAGATGCAGCAAAAGCTATCGGAGAAGGATTACAAGCATTTTGTATTCCAGGTTCAGTTGCAGATGATAGAAAAGTTGGATTAGGACATGGAAACTTAGCTTCTATGCTATTATCAGAAGATACAAAATGTTTTGCATTCTTAGCAGGACATGAAAGCTTTGCAGCAGCTGAAGGTGCAATTGGAATTGCAAAATCAGCAAACAAAGTAAGAAAAGAACCATTAAGAGTTATCTTAAATGGACTTGGAAAAGATGCTGCACAAGTAATTTCAAGAATAAATGGATTTACATATGTAAAAACAGATTTTGACTTCTTTACAGGAAAAGTAAAAGTTGTAGAAGAAATACCATATTCAGATGGAGAAAGAGCAAAAGTTAAATGTTATGGTGCAAATGATGTTAGAGAAGGTGTAGCAATAATGTGGATGGAAGATGTTGATGTATCTATTACAGGTAACTCAACAAACCCAACAAGATTCCAACATCCAGTTGCAGGAACATACAAGAAAGAAAGATTAGCAGAAGGAAAGAAATACTTCTCAGTTGCTTCAGGTGGTGGAACAGGAAGAACATTACATCCAGACAATATGGCAGCTGGACCAGCTTCATATGGTATGACAGATACAATGGGAAGAATGCATTCAGATGCACAATTTGCAGGATCTTCATCAGTACCAGCACATGTTGAAATGATGGGACTAATTGGAATGGGTAATAACCCAATGGTTGGTGCATCAGTAGCAGTAGCAGTTGCAGTAGAAGAAGCAATGAAATAAAATGTGAATAATATGGGCATGAAATGTGCAACAACACAAAATGTTTTAGATATTTTGTGTTGTATTTTTTTTAAAATGTGTTAAATTAATAACACATTTTTTTATGTTATAGGAAATTTCTCAAACAGCTTTTTAAAAGAATAAAAAAATTGAGGCATAATAAATACACCTCAAAATAAAATTTTTTTGAAGTTTAGTTTTCAAATATTTTTCCATTTGGAGTTTTGTAATAAATTGGAGACGAACTGTGACTTTCACAGTGATAACAATCAACTTGTGGTTCTTTTTTTGTTGTTTCATAAATTTCGTTAACAATTTCAATTGGATAAGCACTAATTTTTTGGCATTCTGGACATCTGAAATTGACCATTTCTCCTGAAAAAGGATTTTCAAAGTCTTCGCTTTCTAGTTCATCTTCGAATTCCTCATCAAAGTCTTCCTCAAATTCACTTCCCATTAAGAAGAATACCATGTCAATAAAATCTTCATCTGGCATTTGGTCAATCATTCTTTTAAAATCATTTTTTAATTTTTTTGTTTCATTTGCAAATGGTAATATTTTTTCATTTTTCATAACATATACCTCCAAAACAATTATACACTAGGAGGACTAGTAGTTGCAATAGAATATTTTTTAGGAATTACCAATTTAAAAAATATCATAAAATTGCCACAAGAACATTTAGTAGGGTCATATCCAAAAGATAACTTAATAGAAAGTCTCCATTTTCTAAGTTGTTTTCTAATTTCAATTTGTGTTTGAGATAACATTTTAAATATTTTTGAAGAATGTTTATGTTTTTTAGCGTAAAGTCCATAATATCTAACAATTTTAAAATGCTTATCTGGTATATGAATAATAAGTTTTTTTATGAATTCAAATACATGAACTTTTTCTTCAACTCTTTGATTATCTTCATGTCTTTGATAATAAAAAGTAACGTATTCGCCATCATAATCTAAAATACGGGATTGAGTCATAGCAGGTCTGCCAGTATATCTAACGACATAATCAACAGCAATTTTAATAGAAGATATATCATCTGGTTTAGCATAAACATAGAAACCATTATCATAGGATGAATATAAAAAATTTTTTAATTTCTTAAATGTATTTAATTTAGAAGGAGGTATGTTTTTATACAAATAGGATAACAATAGTTTTTGCCAGCGTGAGCGTAAAGCTTTAAAAGAAATATGAGGTACTTTTCTAAAAACTTCAATGTTACCAGCTCCACCTTCTGAACAAAGCATATGAATATGTGGATTCCATTTTAAATCTCTACCAAATGTATGAAGAGTACACATGATTCCAGGAGTAAAATTTTGAGATTTATTCATATCATGAAACCAAGACAAAATAGATTCAGAAGCTGATTCGAATAATCCATTTAATAAATTTCTATCTTCTAAAAAATATATGCGAAGTTGTTTAGGAATGGTAAAGACAATATGTCTATGTTTACAACGAATAATTTTTTTAGAAATATTAAAAGCTCTATCTTGTGCATATTTAACTCCACAAGTATTACAAAATCGTGATTTACAACGAAAAGGAACATTTACGAATTTATTACAATGGTCGCAATAGTATAAAGCATAACCAAATTCAGGGTTACCACAGTTAATTATACGTTTTACTTCTTCAAATACTACAGGTCTAATGTTTAAATTAGGATTTTCAAAAAGAAATTTATCCCAATTATCAATAAAAATTTGCTTTATTGTATATTCTGACATATTTATCAGCATTTAAAATATATCAGATATTTACTAAAAATAAAATATAAGAGCCTAAAATTAATCAGGCTCTTACAGGGCGGAATTTATTCCGCTTTTTTACTTATTTTATTCTTTATCTGTTTTCTTATCTTTTTTGCTATCTTTTACAGCTTCTGCCATAGCTCCTAGACTACTTAAAGCACTTGTTGCTTCAAAAGGAATAAATACTTTATTTGCATCACCTTTTGCAACTTCTTCTAAAGCTTCTAAAGATTTAAGTTGAACTAATTTATCATTAGGATCAGCTTTTTTCATAGCGTCATAAACCATTTGAATTTCTTTAGCTTTAGCTTCAGCAACTTCTTTAATAGCTTGGGCTTCACCGGCAGCTCTTCTTATTTTAGCTTCTCTATCAGCTTCAGCTTCTAATATTGCTGCTTGTTTTTTACCTTCTGCAATAGTTATAGCTGATTGTCTTTGAGCTTCAGATTCTAGAATTAAAGCCCTTTTATTTCTTTCAGCGTTCATTTCTTTTTCCATTGCATCCCTGATATCTGCAGGTGGTGTAATATCTTTAATTTCAACTCTATCTATTTTACATCCCCATCTATCAGTTGCTTCATCTAATACAACGCGTAATTGATTATTAATACCATCTCTTGAACTAAATGTTTCGTCTAAGTCCATTTTACCAATAATATCACGAATTGTTGTGATAGCTAAATATTCAATACCTTTTTTCAAGCTTTGAATTTCATAAACTGCTTTTGCAGGGTCAGTTATTTGATAGAAAACAACTGTATCTATAGTTATAGTAACATTATCTTTAGTAATAACTCCTTGAGGTGGAACATCCATTGTTTGTTGTT
>CAMFER010000009.1 GCA_945949485.1 uncultured Clostridium sp.
ATAATTTCATACTTTTGTTTTTCTTTCAATGAGAGTTCCACCTTTCGCATATTGTTCTCCTTAGATTTAAATGATTATTTTAATTATATAATTTAAGAGAACAAATATTTTTTAGTTGGGACATTTTCTCATTTCTTTACTTAAGACATTATCACATTTCTTTCATATGAATTAAAAACTTTTTATATACTTGTTGCAAAATAAAATTCCTTGAGTTATAATCACGATATAGAATAATAAATGTAATAATATAAAAGGAGGATATGTTATGGAAGAGAAAAAAGGGGCAAAAAAAGCAGAAGTAAAAAAAGTTGAAAAGCCAAAAAAAGAAGAAAAGAAAGTAGCAGCAAAGAATGAAGAAATTAAAAAAGAAAATGTAAAAAAAGAAACGCCAAAGAAAGCAAATACTAAAAAAGAAAAAACAGGGAAAAAGAATAATGGAATTGCATTAAAAGTAGTTGTTGGACTAGTTATAATAATTCTTGTGTTAGTAATAGCTTGGTTGGCATATGGAGTCATAAGTAATACTCCAACTAGAACAGTAAATGATTTGTTAAATTCATTAAAAACATTTGATTTTGAAAAAGTAGATACATATGTTCAAAATACAGAAGATGAGGCATTTGACATAAATTCTTTAGGTGGACAAACTTTAGATAATGAAAACGAAAAATTACTTTTTGAAAAATTAGAATGGAAAATAAATAAAGAAAATATTGATGGCGAAAATGCAACAGTAGAAGTAGAAGTTACAAATAAAGATTTTCAAGTTATTTTAGCAAATTATATGCAAAAAGTATTAAAAGCAGCTTTTAGTGGAGAACAAATAGGTGACGAGCAATATCAAACATACTTAGTAGACGAATTAAAAAATGAAAATGTTTCAGTTACAACGGTAAACAAAACAATAAATCTAGTTAAAGTAGATGAAAAATGGAAAGTAGTTCCAGATGATCAATTGTTGGATGCATTACTTCCAGGGATGCAAGAAATTGTAAATTCTTTATCATAACTATAAATTAAAAAATGGATAAAAAGGGTCAATTCTTTTTTATCCATTTTTTAATTTATTGTATTTGCAATAGTGATATATTAGAGTTTTGAGTTTATATATGTATGTATTAATTTCTAAATATAATGAATATTAGTAATAAAAATAATTAATAAAATGGCTAAAAAAGAACCGATATTATTTAGCCATTATCAATTTTGTTATTTTTATTCGTTGCAGAAGTTGAACTTGTGACTTTTTTGATATTTTTATAAAAATTACATATATTGCAGTTAGTACAGATAGATATTCTTTTTTCAAATATTAAATTTAATGTATTAATAAATTCATCTATACAATTGTCGATTAGATGAATATAAATCTTTCGGGGAAGAAGAGTTAATAGTGAATTAAGCATATAGTCGTTTGAAGAAAAAGATATATCACTTAAATATTTAGCTTTTACCATATTGTCAGAAATGTTTATTATTTGTTTTTTATCATTTAATAAAATGGATTCTGAATTTGAGTATATAATGTGAACTGTGTCAATTGTATTTTCTCTAGAATTTATATATGTTCTTAATAGAGAAATAAATTCTAAATATTCTTGTTCAACGATGAAATTGCTAGTTGATTCATTTAATAGGTTATCTATGAAATCCATATATTCTTTTATTCTAAAGTTGATAAAACCTTCTAAAAAAATTTTTTTGTTAGAAAGGAGATAATTATAAAAATTTCTATATAGTAATTTAAACTTTTTATCAAATATATTTGTGAAATCATCTGCCATCGTATCAAAATATATATCTAAAATTTGTTTTTTCTCTATAGAATTAAAATAGAAATAATTCTGTATAAGAAAGCTTTTTAAAAAAGCTTCTTCATAATTATCTATAACAAGAAAAGAAAGAATGGAAGAAATTTTAGATATAAATTCTTCTTTATCATTTCCTTTATAATGTATAATAACATTATTATAATGTTTAAAACATTTAGAAGAAAAGAAAACATCATTTAATTCGATATTGTTAAACTCATTTAATAGATATTGTATTGAATCAATATTATTTGTCTTAATGCATAGTGAGTTCATATACAAAATCTCCTTTCTAACAAAATTAGTATCTGCTAAATGTCTTAAATTTATACAGTATTATATGAAAAAAATTTAAAAAAGAAAATTGTCCTTTAAAAGCAAAAGAAAAAACACAAGTAATATCTAATAAAAAAATACTTGTGTTTTAATAAAATGTTTTAATAAAATTATGAATAAATCATATAGTCGATATCAGGAAATACGCAATCTTTTTCTTCTATATCTTCTAAGAAGTCTTCATCTATTTTATCTTCTTTTATATCATTGTAAAGTCTGGTGAATCTTCCTATATGATCTTTAATTCTTTTCTTTGCATAATCGACCATAGTGCCATTTGTTATGATAAATAACCAATCACTACTTTGTGCAAGTAATAACTCTCTTGCACATTGATTTAATGCGCGTCTTTTTAAAGAATTTTGCTCATTTGGAAAAAGCATTGCTAATTCACACATTCTATCTCCAGCAACATGAAGATGTCTATGTACATAGTCATTTGTCTGATTTAACCAAACTTCACTATATCCATTTGCTCCCCAACTAGAACGGCATGGTGTTGAAACTTGTATATTTGGATATTTATCAATAAATTCTGAAGGAGTTATTAATTCAAAACTGCAATCATCATAATATATTTTTTTAAATAAAATATATAACCAATAAGGGCCTTCATACCACCAATGACCGTAAAGTTCAGCATCATATGGACAAAGAATAATAGGTGGGGTATCCATGTAATTTGCTAAATTATTTATTTGAGCAGTTCTACAATCTAGAAAGTGTCCTGCTTGTCTTTCAGCAGAATCTTTAGCCCATTGAATATTATAATAATCTTTAAATTCTGATTTTCCAGTTATTCTATGATATTTTATACCTGTATGAACTCTAACACCATTATGTGCAATATATGGTTTTATATATTCATAATCAGCATCATATCCAATATCACGATAAAATTCTCTATAGTTATAATCTCCGGGATAACCATTAATAGAACTCCATACTTGTCTTGATGATTCTATATCACGACCAAATGCTATTACTCCATTTGGAGAAACTATAGGTGCAAAAGTTCCATAAATAGGAGTAGGGTCTGCATATAAAATTCCATGAGATTCTGTAATTATATAATCAATTCCGAATTCTTTTAAATATTTATCTGCTTCTGGAACATATCCACATTCAGGAAGCCAGATTCCTCTAGGTTTTCTACCAAAATATCTTTCATAAGTTTGAACACCAACTGCGATTTGAGCTTTTACTGTTTTTTCATTTACATATAAGATAGGAAAATATCCGGTGTGTTGCTCCGGCAAGTTATTATTTCCAGTACTCCAATATCTTGAAAATGTTTAAAGGCAGAAATTAAATCACATTTATAAATATCTTTAAATAGCCTTAAATCATCTGAATATCTATCATAATAGTAGTGTGATAGTTCATTTAATCTTTGGTCTCCAGCTGTTCTTTTAATTTCTTTTTCTGATAATTCAATTAATTTTTTTAAATAATTTATATATTTTTTTTGTAAAAGTTTATTATCAAGCATAGAAAGTAGAGGAGGAGTCATAGACATTGTTATTCTAAAATTTACTCCTTCATCAACTAATTTTTGAAAATTTCTAAGTAATGGTATATATGTTTCTGATATTGCTTCATATAGCCAAGATTCTTCTAAGTAATCATCACTTTCAGGGTGATGTATAAATGGAAGATGTGCGTGTAATACAAAGCTAACATAGCCTTTTTTTTGTTGCATTATATATTTCTCCTTTGTTAATTTAATTTTTTTTTTACTCAAAATAATTGAGACATCTTTAATTATTATTAATTCAAAGATGTCTTTTTAAATAAATTAATCATTAAAGTTTAGATGAATATTTCCGAGAACTAGGGTTCATAGAAGAAGGATTAGATAAGTCATATATATCATCTATATTTTCATCTTTATATATTTTTTTGTATAAATCATAAATATTATATATTTTGCCCATATTTCTTATAAATGAAATAGAAGAAATAGGCTTAGAAAATGTAGCATTTGTTTTTACATTTCTGAAATAAACCATATTTTGATTTTTATTAAATAATATTCTATCATTTGGTGATTCAATATCATTTGATTTTGCAATATATATATATTCATCTTTTTGTATGTTTTGATTAGCATAACTTGAGCTCGAAATAGGACGTCTACCAAGTTCTATATCATAATCACATTTGCTATCTGCCACATGTAGATACCAACTATTTGCAAAATCATTAATTTCAACTTCAAAAGAGTATCCTAATGTATTATTTTTTACAACTAATACTGGTTTTGTTATTTCAAAGAAATTCTCTCCATATTTTTCTTTAAATAAATTTCTATCTTTATCTGAAATATCCCAGTAAACAAATAGAGTTGTAGGAGTTTGTGCAAGTACTTTTACAATAGTTTGGTTGTATCTATATGGTAAATCATAATATTCAACAATTTCTACTTTTTTCTTAGATGTTGTTTTCTTTCTTGATGTGGTAGTTTTTTTCTTTGTAGTTGACTTTTTAGTTGTTCTTTTTGCAGTGCTTTTTTTAGTAGAAGTTTTCTTTGTTGTTTTTTTAGCACTTGCTGTACTAGAAGTTTTCTTCTTAGTAGTAGTGGCTTTTTTAGTTGAAGCAGTTTTTTTCTTTGTAGCTGTATCTTTTTTTGCTTCAGTTTTAGCTACTTTTTTAGCAACGGTTTTTTTAGTTGTTGATTTTGATGTTGCTTTTTTTGTTGTTTTGTTTTCTAATTCAGTTTGTTCTTTTGTTTTTCTTGGCATTTTTATCCTCCTCGTAAGAAATCTCTTCACTTTCCATATATCTTATAATAAATATGAAAGAAATTCAAGTGAAAAAGTAAAAAAAATGTAGATTTTTGAAAATAAAAAAATAGTAAAAGATATTTAGAAAAATTAATAAAAATGTTTATTAAAAATATCTTTTGGGTATAGAGTTTTAAGAATATATAACTATAGAAAATATGGATTTTGACCACCTATCCTAATTGAAAAATAAAGAAATAAAATATATAATGCCAAAGTACAAATTAAAGTTAGGAAAGGAGGATAACTTTGATTATAGATAAAATAAGGAAAGTAAACAAGATTGAAGAAAACAGAATAAAAAATGAAAAAGCATCAGATATGATGATTGGAAAATGGGTAAAATGTGATTCTTGTAAAGAGATTATATATAAAGATGAATTACATAAAAATCTAAGTGTATGTCCAAATTGCAATAAACATTTTAGATTATCTGCAAGAAGAAGAATAAAACAAATAGCTGATGATGGAACATTTAAAGAGATAGGAGAAGATATATTAACAAAAGATCCTTTGAATTTTAATGGATATATGAAAAAAGTAGAAGGGTTAAGAGCTAAAACTAAAATAGAAGAAGCTGTTAAATGCCGGAATATGTGAAATAGAAGGAGAAAAAACAGTACTTTGCGTTATGGATGGAAACTTCTTAATGGGAAGTATGGGAACGGCAGTTGGTGAAAGAATTACACTTTCTATTGAAACTGCGATTAAGGAAAAACTTCCAATTATAATATTTTGTGTATCTGGTGGAGCAAGAATGCAAGAAGGAATTGTATCTTTGATGCAAATGGCAAAAACATCAAGTGCAATAGCTAAATTAAATGAAGCCGGAAATTTATATATATCAGTGTTAACAGACCCAACAACTGGAGGAGTAACAGCAAGTTTTGCTAGTTTAGGAGATATAATTTTAGCTGAGCCTAAAGCATTAATTGGATTTGCTGGACCAAGAGTTATAGAACAAACAATGAAACAAAAATTACCAGAAGGATTTCAAAGTTCAGAGTTTTTATTAGAACACGGATTTATTGATAAAATAGTAGAAAGAAAAGATATGAAACATACTCTTGCTAATTTATTAAGAATGCATAAAAATTAGTTTTATATCTGGAAAGGAGAAAAGATGTCTAATTTAACAGCATGGGATAAAGTAACTATGGCAAGAAGATTAGAAAGGCCAAAAGCTTTAGATTATATAAATAGCATATTTGAAGATTTTATAGAATTCCATGGTGATAGATGTTATGGAGATGACAAGGCTATTGTTGGTGGAATTGCTAGCTTAGAAGGTATGACAGTAACAGTAATAGGCGAACAAAAAGGAAAGAATGTTAAGGAAAACATGCAGAGAAATTTTGGTATGCCAGAACCAGAAGGGTATAGAAAAGCATTAAGATTAATGAAACAAGCAGAAAAATTTAAAAGGCCTATAATAACATTTATAGATACTCCAGGTGCATATCCAGGAATAGGAGCAGAAGAAAGAGGACAAGGAGAAGCAATTGCTAGAAATATAATGGAAATGTCTAGATTAAAAGTACCTATAATTTGTATTGTGATAGGAGAAGGTTCAAGCGGAGGAGCTTTAGCACTAGGAGTTGGAGATAAAATTGTTATGCTTGAAAATTCAGTATATTCTATCTTATCACCAGAAGGATTTGCTAGTATCTTATATAAAGATTCTACTAAAGCAAAAGAAGCAGCAGAAGATATGAAAGCAACTGCGAAAGATTTAAAAAAATTAGGAATAATAGATGATATAATTAAAGAAGATAAAGAGGGCGCAGAAAAAGATTTTGAAGGATTGACAGAAGAATTAAAAAAATATATATTAAAAAATATTAAAAAATTACAAAAAATATCACCTGAAGAATTAATAGAAGGTAGATATGAAAAATTTAGAAATATGAATGGTTAAAATATTTAGGAGGTATATAAAATGATTTTAAAAGGTAAAAAAGTAGTAATTATGGGAGTTAGAAACAAATGGAGTATTGCATGGGGAGCTGCACAATCAGCTTATGAACAAGGCGCAGAAGTTATATGTACATGTTCAGAAGATAGTTTAGAAAAGGTTAAAGATTTAGTAAAAGAATTACCAGGAACAAGTGTATATGTGATGAATGATGTTAGCGTAGATAAAGACATAAGTGATTGTTTAGACGAAATAAAAAAAGATTATGGTAAAATAGATGGTTTTTTACATGCTATAGCACATGCTAATACAGATGATTTAAGAAATGACTTTATATTAACTTCAAGAGATGGATATGCACATGCACAAGATGTTAGTAGTTATTCATTAGTAGCAATTACAAGAATGGCAGTTGAAAAAGATATGTTAAATGAAGGTGCTAGTATTGTTGCATATACATACTACGGATCAGAAAAAGCAATTCAAGGATATAATATAATGGGAGTAGCAAAAGCAGCATTAGAAGCTAGTATAAGATATTTAGCTAGAGATTTAGGTGTGAAAGGTTGCAGAATAAATGGAATTTCTGCAGGACCAATAAAAACTTTATCAGCAAAAGGTATTAAAGATTTTAACTCTATATTAACTGTAGTTGAAGATAGAGCACCACTACACAGAAATGTTACAATAAAACAAGTAGGAGATAGTACAGCTTTTTTATTTAGTGATATGTCAAGTGCAATAACAGGTGAAATTATACATGTAGATAGCGGTTTCTCATCTGTAGGAGTATAATTTAAAAGCTTTAAAAATATAAAGACTATTTAGATAAAGAAATTATTTTATCTAAATAGTCTTTTTGTATATAAAACTTGGAATAAACACAAAATAATTAATAAAAACTCTTTAAAAAATATTTAAAATAGTATACAATATTAGAAAAATAAAATTAGGAGAGGAATATGAACAAAAAATGGCAAATATACGAAACAAATGAAAGTAAGGTCGAAGAATTAAAAAAATCATATAATTTAAATGATTTAATAGCAACTATATTAGTAAATAGAAATATAACTAAAAAAGAAGATGTAGAAAAATTTTTAAATCCTACAAGAAATGATTTTTATAATCCATTTTTGATGACAGACATGGAAAAGGCAGTAGATAGAATTTTAATAGCAATAAAAAATAAAGAAAAAGTTACAATATATGGAGACTATGATGTTGATGGTATAACAAGTATTACAGTTCTTAAAAGTTTTCTAAAAGATGTTGGGCTTGAAGTAGATACATATATTCCAAATAGAATAGATGAAGGATATGGATTAAATAAAAAAGCTATAGAAAAGATAAAAGAAAATGGATGCCAATTAATGATAACAGTTGATTGTGGAATTTCTGGAATTGAAGAAGTTGAATATGCAAATTCTTTAGGTATAGAAACTATAGTAACAGACCATCATGAAGTAGGTGATGTTTTACCTAATGCATTAGCTGTAGTTGATAATAAAAGAAAAGACAGCACATATCCATTTAGAGAATTGGCAGGAGTAGGAGTAGCATTTAAGTTGATTCAGGCTATAGGAATTAAATTAGAATTAAAGGAAGAGGAATATTTAAAATATTTAGATATTGTGGCAGTTGGAACTATATCTGATATTGTACCATTAGTAGATGAAAATAGAGTTATTACAAAACTAGGATTAAAACTAATAAGACAAACAAAAAATATTGGTTTAAAATCAATAATTAATTCATCAGGTTATTCGAAAATCGATTCGAATACAATATCATTTGGTGTAGCACCTAGAATAAATGCCTGTGGAAGAATGGGCAAAGCTGAAGAAGCTTTAAAATTGTTATTATCTAAAAATTTAAATGAAGCACAAGAACTTACAAGAAAATTAAATGATCACAATAGAGAAAGACAAGATATTGAAAAAAGAATATTTGAAGATGCAATAAAACAAATAGAAGAAAAATCTCTAGCTAATAATAGAACTATAGTAGTAGCTGGACAAAACTGGCATCATGGAGTTATTGGAATTGTTTCATCTAAAATAACAGATATGTATTTTAAACCAAGTATATTATTATGCTTAGAAGATGGCATAGGAAAAGGTTCTGGTAGAAGTGTTCCTGGATTTGATTTGCATGAAGCTCTTACTAAATGCTTAGATACAATAGATAAATTTGGTGGACATGCTATGGCTGTGGGAATAACAATAAAAGAAGATAAAATACCAGAATTCAAAGAAGAATTCGAGAAAATAGCAATAGATAGTCATATTGAAGAAATAATGCCAATTATAAATATAGATGCAAAAGTAAATTTAAGTAATATAAACAGAGAAATGGTAGAAAGTTTAAAACAATTAGAACCATTTGGAGAAGGAAACAAAATGCCAATTTTCGTTTTCAAGAATTTAAGAATAGATTCAATAAGAGCGCTTTCTGAAGGAAAACATCTAAAAATGACTTTAAAAGATAATAACACAATAATAAGTTCTATAGGATTCAATATAGGGAAAATGGCAGAAGATTATAAAATTGGTGATAGAATAGATGTAGTTGGAGTATTAGAAATTAACAGTTTCAATGGAGTAGATAATTTGCAAATAAATATTAAAGATATAATGAAATCAGTGTGAAGAAATATAAAGGGGAAGTGATTTAAAGTGCAAGAAGCTAAAAAAGATATAACTATTCAAGATGTTATAGCAAAAAGAAAAGAACATACTAAAAGAATAGATAGTAAATTAATAAATAAGGCCTATAACTATGCAGTAGGACATCATGGGAATCAATGCAGAAAATCAGGAGAACCATATATAATCCATCCTTTAAATGTTGCATATATTTTGGCAGATATTGGTATGGATGATAGTACAATTTGTGCAGCTTTATTACACGATGTAGTAGAAGATACCGATGTTACAAACGCAGATATTATCAAAGAATTTGGTGAAGAAATTGCAGAAATGGTTGCAGGAGTTACTAAACTTGGTGTGTTAGGAAGTATGCAATTTATATCTGATGAAGAAAGACAAGTAGAAGATTATAGAAAAATGTTTCTTGCGATGGGAAAAGATATCAGAGTTATAATAATCAAGTTAGCGGACAGATTACATAATATGAGGACATTGAAATACTTAAAAAGAGATAGGCAAATAGCTAATGCTAAAGAGACAATGGAGTTATATGCTCCTTTAGCAAATAGATTAGGTCTATATTCTTTGAAATGGGAATTAGAAGACTTAGCATTTAAATATTTATATCCAGAAGAATATCATGAGTTGGTTGATGGAATAAATAAAAAGAGAGAAGAAAGATTAAAATTTATTGAAAAAATAATGGATGATATACGCGTTCAATTAAAAAAGCAAAGAATTGATGCAGAGGTAACTGGAAGAGCAAAACATCTATATTCTATTTATAGAAAAATGAAAAGGGATAATAAAACACTAGATCAAATATATGATTTATTTGCATTAAGAATTTTAGTTAATTCTGTAAAAGATTGTTATGCAGCATTAGGTGTTGTTCATGAAATGTATAGTCCAATGCCAGGAAGATTTAAAGACTATATAGCTGTTCCAAAACCTAATATGTATCAATCAATTCATACAACTTTATTGGGTGAAAAAGGAACTCCTTTTGAAGTACAAATTCGTACTTGGGAAATGCATAGAGTTGCTGAATATGGTATAGCTGCTCACTGGGCATATAAAGAAGCAAGTTATTTCGGGAAAAAGCAATCTGTTAAAGTAGAAGAAGATAAATTAGCATGGCTTAGAGAAACATTGGAATGGCAAAAAGACATGGAGGATCCTCGAGAGTTCTTAGAAACATTAAAAACAGAATTATTTGAAGATGAAGTTTATGTATTTACTCCAAAAGGAAAGATTATAGTATTACCTAGAAATGCTACTCCTATTGATTTTGCGTATAGTATACATCAAGAAATAGGAAATAAAATGATAGGAAGCAAAATAAATAGCAAAATGATGCCTATTATTACACCATTAAAAAGCGGAGATATAGTAGAAATACTAACATCTGATAATTCAAAAGGACCTAGCAGGGATTGGTTAAAGTTTGTTAAAAGTACAAGTGCAAAAAATAAGATTAAAAGTTGGTTTAAAAAAGCTCAAAAATCGGAGAATATTGAAAAAGGTAAAGAATTAATAGAAAAAGAACTTAAAAGAATAGGAATGTCTCATGCTGAACTATTTAAGCCAGAATATTTAAATCCAATGCTTGAAAAATATAAATATAAAAATATAGATGAAATGTATTTGGCAGTAGGATTTGGTGCAAATTCTTCTGTAAAAGTAATTGCTAGAATGTTACAAGAATACAGAAAAGAACATCAAGAAATCAATATAGAGGAGAAAATAGAAGAACTTGCAAAAGCAAAACAGAAAAAACAAAAACCATCAAGTTCTGGAGTAGTCGTAAAAGGAATAGATAATTGTTTAGTGAAACTTTCAAAATGTTGTAATCCATTACCAGGAGACGAAATAATAGGATATATAACTAAAGGAAGAGGAGTATCTGTTCATAGAAAAGATTGTATAAATGTTAAAGATTTATTATCTGAAGAAAATAGAATAATAGATGTTGAATGGTATGATGAAGATAAAGAGAAGAATAAAGAAAATGCTGTATATCAAGCTGATATTGAAGTGTTCTCTAATGATAGAACCGGTTTATTAGTAGATATTTTAAAAGAAATAGGTACAACAAAAGCAAGAATCGTAGGAGTAAATACAAAAACTACGAAAGAAAGAATAGCAATTATAGATATAAGTTTGGAAATTGAAAATTTAGATGAACTAAATAAAGTTCTTAAGGTATTAAGAAAAGTAGAAAGTGTATATGAAGTTAAAAGGAGAAGATAAAATGATACTAAAAAAACTAAAGATTAAAACATGGGTAGGAGATCCAACAAATTGTTATGTGATATTTGATGAAAATTCAAAAGAAATAATGGTTATAGATCCTGCAGGAGAAAGCCAAAGGGTTGTAGATATGATAAATATTTTAGAAGGAAAATTAAAATATATTTATTTAACACATTGTCATGGAGATCACATAGGTGGAGTAACAGAACTTAAAGAAAAATGTGGAGGAAAAATTCTGATTCACAGATTTGATGCAGAGGGATTAAATGATAAAAACATAAATTTATCTGGGGTAGTGGATTTGCCTGAAATTGAACTAGAAGCGGATTCTAGAGTGGATGATGGAGATTCGTTACATTTAGGAAATTTAGAATTTAAAGTAATTCATACACCAGGACATACTAAAGGTGGCACATCAATTTATTGTGAAAAAGAAAAATGTTTATTTTCTCGGTGATACAATATTTAGAGGAACATGGGGAAGAACAGATTTACCTACTTCTAATAGAGAAGAAATAATGGATTCAATTGTAAATAAATTAATGAAATTACCTGATGAAACTATTGTATATCCCGGTCATGGAGTAAGTACAAGAATAAAAGATGAAAAACCAATATATTTAGAATTAAAGCCAAAACTAATATAATTGGAAAATTTATTAGATTTGTGATATAATAGTAGATATTGATTTTAATTATATGAAAGGAAGCAAAAACATGAATAAAACTGAACCTAGAACTTTATCTGGATTTATGGAATTATTACCAGAAGAACAAATATTATTTGATGAGATAAAAACAAAAATAGAGACAGTATATAAAAGATTTGGATTTTTACCTTTAGATACTCCAATAATAGAATTATCAAAAGTTTTACTTGCAAAAGCAGGAGGAGAAACAGAAAAACAAATATATAGATTTAATAAAGGCGATACTGATCTATCATTAAGATTTGATTTAACAGTTCCTCTTGCTAAATATGTTGCAAAAAATTACGGTAATTTAAGTTTCCCTTTTAGAAGATATCAAATAGGAAAGGTATATCGTGGCGAAAGGACACAAAAAGGTAGATTTAGAGAATTTTATCAATGTGATATAGATATTATAGGAGATGGTGAATTAGACTTAATTAATGATGCAGAGTTACCATGTGTTATTTATAATATTTTTAAAGAACTGGGATTTGATAATTTTACAATTAGAATAAATAATAGAAAAGTATTGAATGGACTTTTTGAAGAGATAGGGCAAAAAGGAAATGCTGTAGAGATTTTGAGAATAATAGATAAAATTGATAAAATAGGAAAAGAAGCGGTAATAGAACAACTAGAAAAATTAGGCGTAGAAGTAACAGCAATAAATAAAATAGTTGAATTTATTGAAATAAAAGGTAGTTCAGATGACAAAATTCAAAAACTAAAAGATTTAAAAATCGAAAATGAAACATTTGTTAAAGGTGTAGAAGAATTAGAATTTGTTGTAAAAAATATAAGACTTTTTGGAATTCCAGAAAAGAACTTTAATGTAGATTTAACAATTGCGAGAGGTTTAGATTATTATACAGGAACAGCATATGAAACGTTTTTAAATGATTATAGAGAACTTGGAAGTGTTTGTTCAGGTGGTAGATATGAAAATTTGGCTGAACATTATACAGATAAAAAATTACCAGGGGTAGGAATATCAATTGGACTAACAAGATTATTCTATAAATTAAATGAATTAAATTTGATAAAGACAGAAAAGGAATCTGTATCTGATGTATTGATAATTCCTATGGTAGAAGATTTAAAAGTTCCAATTAGTGTTGCAAATACCTTAAGAAATAAAGGTGTTAATACTGAGATATATTTAAATGATAAAAAGCTAAAAGCTAAATTTAAATATGCAGATAAATTAAAGATACCTTATGTAATAGTAATAGGAGAAGATGAAATTACAAATAATGAGATTAAGATTAAAGATATGAAAACAGGAGAAGAAGAAAAAATAGATAATTCAGAGGAGTTTATAACAAGATTTGCAAATAAGATAATAAAATAGATAAATAAAAAGAGGAATAGTTTATACTATTCCTTTATTTATATAATAGCGTTATTCTGTTTCCATTTTTTTCAATGAATCCTTCTTCTTTTAGTGATTTCATTTCTCTCATCATAGCGCTTCTATCAACACTTAGATAATCAGCTAAATCTGTTAAAGAAAAAGGTAAAGTAAAGCTTTTATTCAAATTTTTACTTGAAATTAAAGTAAAGTATCCAATTAGTTTATCACGAATAGATCTTTTTGTTAAAAGCTCTATCCTAGTGTTTAAAACAGTCATTTTGTTTAATATTAATTCTGGCAAGCTTTCTGATAAAACAGAATGAAATTTACAATTAGTTTTACATTTATTAAGTATAAAATCATAAATATAAATTAAAACTTTACAATTTTCTCTAGCCTCAACTAAAAGTTCATTATTAGTAGTAATAGAGTAAAAAACTTCACCGAAAATATCGTTTTTGGTAAAATGTTCGACAATAGTTCTATTTCCGGTTTAAATCATATCTAACTAAATCAGCATTTCCTTCTATAAGTATACAAAACTGATTTCTTTTGGCAATATAGCTTGTAATAACTTCATTTTTTGTAAAAGTTTTAATTTGAACTTTGTTACATGAATTGGCAAAATCATTTATAAAATTATCGATATTAAAACTAAGATTCATAATATCCCCCTAAAAGGTATTTTTTATTATACACATATATTATACATTATACATGTTGCAAAAGCAACAAAAGACAAAATAATAACAAAAATTTTGCGTAATATATTTGTAACAATAATGTAATATTTTCGTAACAAACGACAAAAACTTACAACTATCTTGTTTATAAAAATGAAAGAAATAAAATGTTGCTTTTGCAACAGAAAAAGAAAAAAAGTAATATATAATAAGGTCAAGATTTGAACAAGGGGGAAAATAAAATGAAAGTTATCAAAAGAGATGGAAGAGCCGTTGATTATGACAGAGAAAAAATTAGAATTGCAATCGGAAAGGCTAATCAAGATGTTAATTCAAGAGAGAGAGCAACAAAAGAAGAAATTAAAGAAATAATCAATTATATTGAAGAATTAGGAAAGAAAAGAATCCTTGTTGAAGATATTCAAGATATTATTGAAGAAAAATTAATGGAATTTCAAAAATATGAATTAGCAAAAAAATATATTGTATATAGATATACAAGAGCACTAGTTAGAAAGCAAAATACAACTGATGAATCAATTTTAGGTTTAATTAGAAATGAAAATAAAGAATTAGCAGAAGAGAACTCAAACAAAAATACTTTACTTGCTTCTACACAAAGAGATTATATTGCAGGAGAAGTATCAAGAGATTTAACAAAAAGAATTTTATTACCTGAAAAAATCTCAAAAGCACATGAAGAAGGAATCTTACATTTCCATGATGCAGATTATTTTATACAACCAATTTTCAATTGTTGTTTAATAAATATTGGTGATATGCTAGATAATGGAACAGTTATGAATGGAAAAATGATAGAAAGTCCTAAGAGCTTCCAAGTTGCATGTACTGTTACAACTCAAATTATTGCAGCTGTTGCTAGTAACCAATATGGTGGACAATCAGTAGATATGATACATCTTGGAAAATATTTAAGAAAAAGTTATTTGAAATTTAAAAAGGAATTAGATAGCAAATATAAAGGAAAAATATCTGATGATATTATTGAAAAAATAGCAGAAGATAGATTAAAAACAGAATTAAAAGCAGGGGTTCAAACTATTCAATATCAAATAAATACTTTAATGACAACAAACGGACAATCACCTTTTGTAACTTTATTCTTACATTTAGAGAAAGATGATCCATATATTAAAGAAAATGCAATGATCATTGAAGAAATACTAAGACAAAGATATGAAGGAATAAAAAATGAAGCAGGTGTATATGTAACTCCAGCCTTCCCAAAATTAGTTTATGTTTTAGATGAATTCAATTGTTTAAAAGGTGGAGAATATGACTATTTAACAAAACTTGCAGTAAAATGTTCTTCAAAAAGAATGTATCCAGACTATATTTCAGCTAAAAAAATGCGTGAAACATATGAAGGAAATGTATTTAGCCCAATGGGATGCAGAAGCTTCTTATCACCATGGAAAGATGAAAATGGAAACTATAAATTTGAAGGAAGATTTAATCAAGGTGTAGTAAGTATCAACTTACCACAAATCGGAATTATTGCTGAGGGTGATGAAGATAAATTCTGGAAATTATTAGATGAAAGATTGGAACTTTGCAAAGAAGCTTTAATGTGCAGACACTATGCGCTACTTGGAACACATTCTGATATAAGCCCTATACACTGGCAATATGGAGCTTTAGCAAGACTTAAAAAAGGCGAAAAAATAGATAAGTTATTATATGGTGGATATTCAACAATTTCTTTAGGATATATAGGAATTTACGAGTTAACTAAATTAATGAAAGGTGTACCACAAACAGAACCAGAAGGACATGATTTTGCTATAAAAGTTATGAAATATTTGAAAGCAACAGTTGATAGATGGAAAAAAGAAACAAATATTGGATTTGCTTTATATGGTACTCCAGCAGAAAGTTTATGCTATAGATTTGCAAGAATAGATAAAGAAAAATTTGGTACAATAAAAGATGTTACAGATAAAGGATATTACACAAATTCTTATCATGTTGATGTAAGAGAGAAAATAGATGCTTTCTCAAAATTAAAATTTGAAAGTGAATTCCAAGGAATTTCAACAGGAGGATGTATATCATATATTGAAATACCAAATATGTCTAAAAATATAGAAGCATTAGAATCAGTAGTACAATTTATATATGATAATATTCAATATGCTGAATTTAATACAAAATCTGATTATTGCCATGTTTGTGGATA
Organism: uncultured Clostridium sp.; assembly: GCA_945949485.1. Taxonomy (GTDB): domain Bacteria; phylum Bacillota; class Clostridia; order TANB77; family CAG-508; genus CAG-269. Next base: position 16,688 of record CAMFER010000009.1, read on the forward strand.
TGATGGAGAAATTGTTATAAATAAAGATAATGAATGGGAATGTCCAAATTGTGGAAATAAAGATCATACAAAGATGACAGTTGTTAGAAGAACTTGCGGATATTTAGGAGAAAACTTCTGGAATGTTGGAAAAACAAAAGAAATTAAACAACGTGTAATGCATTTATAATTGATATAGAAAAAACTCTATAAAATTTAGAGTTTTTTCTTTTTTCTATTGTTATAAATTATAAAAAAAGATATAATGTCTTTGAAATAGATTAGGAGGGTAAAAAATGAATATTGATTTACCAGAAAAGTTTACAATGTATGACGAACGGAAAAATGTTATAGCATGGATAGAAGATGGGACTTTAAAACTGAAAGTTCAAGCATCATTTGGGAAGGCAATGCATGAAATTACATATGAAATGAAAGGAAGAAATAAGTGTTTCTATTGTAAAGAAGAATTTGAAAAAGATAAGATGACTGTAGATCATATGATTCCACAAGAACGTGGAGGACCGACTATTACTAATAATTTAGTACCTAGTTGTAATAAATGTAATAGTAAAAAATCTAATATGACAACAGAGCAATTTTTTAAGTATTTGAGTTTGGAAAAAGAAGAAAGAAAAATTTATTATCAAAATTTCAAAAAATATGTTAAATACATGAAAGAAAATGAGCTTTTAGAACTTCCTTCAGATTGGATTTCAAAAAAGAAAATTCAAGAAATAATTGTAAGATTTGATTTTTCGCAAGAGTATAAAAGAGCTCAATATAGAAAAGTTGAGAAGTTTTATAAAGAATATAAGCATCTACCAAAACCTATCATTGTTGATAGACAAGGTTTTTTGTTAGATGGATTTATATCTTTGATGTTTGCGAAAGATAATAATTTACGGAATCTTCCTGTTATTGTGCTAGAAAATGTTGAAGTTGTGATATAATTGTAAATAAAAAACTGTAGAGTATTTCTACAGTTTTAATTTATTGCTTATTTAAAAAGGTATTTAATAATTGTTCTCTACATAGTGTTTCAAAAGAATCATCTAAATCTTGCAAAATGATGTCTTCATTATATTTTTTTTCTAAACAGTGTTTTATTATATAATCACATAATTCAGGGTTTTTAGATAAAAGTGGACCATGAAGATATGTGGCTATTACATTTTTTCTAAAAAATCCCTCATGAGTATCTTGAAATTTATTTCCATTTCCAAATAAAACATTACCAAATGGTGTACTAATATCATAAGTTTGTCCACCATGGTTTTCAAATCCTATAACTTTTATCTTTTTATCATCTAATGTAACTTCTAATACTATATTTCCAATACATCTTTTTTTTCTATCATTAATTGCTTCAGTGTAATAATCAAATATTTCAAGACATGGTATGATATTACCTTCAACGCCTTTATAATATTTACCAAAAAGCTGATATGCACCACATATTAGTAAGAAGAATACTCCAGAATCAACAGCTTTTTTTATATTTTCTTTATATTTAATTAAATCTTCAGATAAAATGCTTTGCTCATTATCAGCTCCGCCTCCAGCAAATACTAAATCATATGAAGAAAAATCAGGAGATTCATCTCCAATTGAATACTGATCTATGATTGCTTTATAACCTCTTTTTTCAATTCTATATTTTAATACTTGTATATTTCCAAAATCTCCATAAAGTTCTAAAATATCAGGGTACAAATATAATATTTTAATTTCTTTCATAAAAATACTCCTTTAAGATAAAATAAAAGTTTTTTCGACAAGAAAGGTGAGACAAAAAATTGGTGGAATTAGTGTCTCAAAAGTGCTTGTCTTGTTGGTTGTAATGCTGTGTAGTTTGCTATTACATATTTTTTTGTATTAGTTTTATATAGGTTTTCAACTGCTTCGTTTAAATTTAAATATGGCTCTATTTTGCTATTTTCATATCCAGAGGTTTTTATTCTTATTGCTATGTCGTATGCTCTTGTTCCAGATGTTATGATTCTTTTTACATTATTCAAATTATCAAAGTTTATATCCCATATCCAAGAAACATCATGACCATCTGCTAGATTATCATTTAAAACAAATAATAATTCTTTTTCATCATCATCTTCGTTTAATATTCTTAAACTTACATTAACACCAGTTGGGTTTTTTGCAAGATTTATTATTGTTTCTGTGTTATTTATCATTAATTTTTCTAATCTACCATTATTTAATACAAATTTTGATAAAGCTGATTTGACCACTTCTGTTTTTATATTATATAAAGAAGCACATGATATAACTGCAGTGAAGTTATATATGTTATATATGCTATTAAAGTTTGTTACATATGTTATACCATCTATATCAAAGCATTTGTTTTTTAAATCAACATTTTTTGCCAATTTATATATTTTATTATCGCCATAATTACAATTAGGACATTTGAATTTTCCAATATGTGAATATTGATAATATTCATATTCTAATCTTGTGTTACAGAATGGACAGAATTTTCCTTCTCCAGCTTCATGCATGTTAGTTGTAGCATATTTATATTTTTCAACACTAAAATAATATACATTATTGTTTTCGGGATTTGCGTGTCCTAATCTTGCAACATTAGGATCATCATTGTTTAATACTAAATTTCCGTGTATATGTTTTTAGAAATTCATTTATTTTTAAAATTAAAGATTCAACTTCACCATTTCTATCTAATTGGTCTCTAAAGAAATCAAGTACAACTAATGTGCTTAGTTTTAAATCTTTAAATACGACTGGAACATATCCTTCATCAACTTCAAATATTAGATAATCCGCTTTAATTTTTCCAAATAATGAACAATTTTTTAATAAAGTAGAAAGAATACCGTGTTTCCATATTATTTCCTTCTAAATTACTAATTATTTTATATCCAGCTTCTTTAAATACAGAATAAATAGCGTTATTTGTCATTGTTTTTCCATTAGTAGCAGTAACAGCTATTATTGGGCAATCTATTTTAAAATATTTAAATATATTAGGATTCCAATCAAATGCAAATTTACCAAGTAAATTTCCACCCTTTTTACCAAATAATTTTAGTGCTATATTCATTAGTTTTATTATTAATACTATAAAAAAATTCTTCATTTTCTAACTCCTTTTAAATTTATTTAGATTATATCATAAGATAATTAAAAAGCAAATATTATGATGAATATTAAGAAGAAATTAAAAGATAAAAAGACAAACATAAAATGTAACATAAATGTAAAATAAAAACTATTGACTTAAATATATAAGTTATATAAAATATAGCTATGTAATTAAGTCTATTTTTGTAAATATAAAAAAGTACATTGAAAAATTCATATCCTAATAAAAGTAAAGAGTACTAAGAATACTGTTTACAAAAATGGAAATAATTAAAAAATATAAATAGAAAATAAAAATAAAAAAACAAAAAATAAAAGACTAAAAAACTAAAAAACTAAAAAACAAAAGAAGGAGGAAAGATATGATATCAAAAATTAAGAAGGATATGAAAGGAATAACATTAATAGCATTAGTAATAACAATAATAGTGTTATTAATTTTAGCAGGAGTAAGTATAGCAACATTAACAGGGCAAAATGGAATACTTACACAAGCAAACAATGCAAAAACACAAACAACACAAAGTAAAGCAGAAGAACTAGTAACATTAGCAATAGTAGCGTTACAATCAGAGAATTTAGGAGATACAAGTAAGATAACACCAGAAGGAATAGCAAACCAAGTAAATAAGGATAACAATAGAACAGATGTAGTAGCAGAAGGAACAAGTTTTCCAACTAATATTAATTTTGTAAATGATGGTGTGAAAGTACATGTAAATGTAGACATGACAGTGGGAGAACAAGAAACTGACAAAATATATAGCGTGGATGTAGACGAGTCAGAAATAGCACCACAAGAGTTATTCTATATAGAAACATCAGACGGTAAAGTTGCTTCAATAAGTGGAGAAAATCTACCAACAAAAACAGCAAAAATAAGAGGAATAAAAAGTGAATATTGCAATCATAACGTAAATTCACCTGATGATACTTTTTATGAAATAAATTATGATAAAAATGGAGTGAAAATTACAGATACATTAATAGTGCCATACAAAGTAACAGTAGAAGGAGAAGAGTATACTGTAACAGAAGTTTCACTAGAGGTTGCATGGACTAATAATAATGGAATAAATGGAAAATCAAGCTTGCCTTCTATAGAAAATATAATATATCCTAATACTGTAACAAAGCTAATAATAGATGATAATTCAGGAACACCAGGTTCATACCCAGGTTCATACCCAGAGCCAAGTAGAATAAAAAAAGTAGTACTACCTGAAAATATAAATGAAATTCCTGAAAATCTGTTCATGAGTGCAAATAATCTTAAAGAAATAGATATACCTAAAAGCGTAACTAAAATAGGATCACAGGCTTTTGCCTGTTCAGGAATAACTAGCATATATATATCCGAAAATATCGATGATCTAGGTGGTAATGCGTTTTATGATTGTGAAAGCTTATCAAGTATTTTAGTAGATGAAAATAACAATTACTATAAAACTATTGATGGAGTTCTTATTGACAAAGAAGAGACAGAAATAATGTGTTGTCCAATAGCTAACGGAATAACAACATTTGAAATACCAATTACTGTTAATAAAATTAATAGTTATGCTTTTAAAGGGTGTATATCATTAACAGGTATCACATATAATGGTAATACATATACATCAAAGCGAGAATTGGAAGATGTATTAGAGTCTAATGGAGTAGAACTTGGATATTCGATATTTGATGATTCTGGATTAGCAAAGTAAAAATTTGAAAAATATATAATAAAATAGGAGAAGATGCAAATGAAGAAAAAAGAAAGCAGAGGAATAACATTAATAGCGTTAGTAATAACAATAGTACTAAATTGCTCGTTCCTCGCAATGGCATAAATGAATAAAAATAGAGAGGTAGGTAGGAAACAATTTCGTTTTAAAGTGGCGAAGACACAAAAAAGCGAAATAGTTCCTACCGGACTAGTCCTACTTAGGCTAGTCCATATTTTTTTGCACATTTTATTCCTGGAACGAAATGTAGCACGAATAATGTTGAAAAAACAAAAATAATAGAATAAAACAAAAAGATATAGAAAGTCAAATTTGGAAATAATCCAACAATTAAATTGACAAAATATTTCCTTAAAGTTAGAATAATTAATGTAGAGATTTAAGAAAGTAAGAGGAAAATTAGATATGATTTATATAAATAGTGATAAATTAGAGAAATTTAAAAAATTAGAAATAAATGAAGAAGAAATATATTTAGTTTTAGATTTTGATAGAACAATTACAGCAAGCAATAGTGAAGACTCTTGGGATGCTAGCCGGAAGAATGTTAGGAAAAGATTTTGAAAGAGAACTCTCAGAACTATATATTAAATATAGACCAATAGAATTAGATTATGAAATTACAGAAAAAGAGAAATTATTAGCAATGGAAGAATGGTATCAAAAATGTATGGATTTGTATTATAAATATAATTTGACTAAAGATATGTTAGATAAATCTATTGATAATAGTAATTTGATTTTTAGGTCTGGTGCTAAAGAATTTTTGAAGAAATATCAAGAAAAAAATGTACCAATAATTATCCTATCTGCAGGAATAGGTAATGTTATTGAAAGATTTCTTAAAAACAATGATTTATATAATGACAATGTATATATTATTAGTAATTTCTTGAGGTTTGATGAAAAAGGAAATATGAAGCCATTTAAAGAAAAAATTATTCAGTCAGTTAATAAATCAATAGATAACAAATATTTAAAAGAAATAAATGAAAAAACAAAAGGAAGAAAATATAAATCTTTGGTAGGAGATCTAATAGAAGATGAGAAAATGGTACCAAAAAGTGAATGGGATACAACTTTAAAAATGGCTTTTCTAGATATAGATATGGAAAAGAATTTAGAAAAATATAGGAAAAATTTTGATATAGTTTTTACAAAAGGAGATTCTAACTTTGATAATGTAGATAAATATTTATTTAAGTAAAAATTAAAAAAGAAAAGTTGAAGATATATAGAAGAAAAGTAATATTTTAATAATGTGGTGCATATACATATATACAAGGAGAAAAATATGTTTAATGTTACTGTATTAAAGATGAAAGATATTATTAAATTTATTTTAATAGTATTATCTGTAATAATATTACTTTTTTTTATTGTAAAAGTTGCTTCTAATATTTTTAAAGGAGATAACAATATATTTAAAGCTATAGGTGAAAGCATAAGTTCTTTTTCAAAAGATAATTTGATAGGTTGTTTAGATATGAGTATACCTGCAATAAGTAGTATTGAGGGAAATGAAAAAACAGAAAAAGAAAAAAATAAAGAAAATGCTTTATTAAAAGGAATATTAGAAAGTCAAATTACATCATTTAAGACTATAGAAGAATCTGAATATGAAATAGCAAAAGATAATGAGGAGTTGAATGAGGATAACACTTCGGATAATACAGAAGTTGCAACAAATAGTGAAGAAACATTGCTAGAAGGAGCTTTACCTGCAGAAGTTATTACTAATAATCCTATAAAAGAAACATATAATGTTCAAACACGGTAAAGTAAAAATATATAATCAAACTGATTATACATTAACAGAAGATATGTTAAATACAGATATATCTATAGATAATAAGAATATAATATTATTTTCTACACATAGTTGTGAAAGTTATACAGCTAGTGAAAAATATCCATATACACCAACTGGGACATTTAGAACGACAGATCTTAATTTCACAGTTACAAGAGTTGCTACAGAATTAGATAATTACTTAAAACAATATAACTATAATGTAATACATAGTACAGATTATCATGATTATCCTGCATATAATGGTTCATATACAAGGTCACTTCAAACTGTAGAAAATTTATTAAAAACAACAAGTGCAGATATAATAATGGATGTGCATAGAGATGCAATAGGTTCAAGGTCTGATTATGCTCCAACTGTAAAAATAGGAGATGATGAAGCGGCACAAATAATGTTTGTAATAGGAACTAATAATGGAGGATTATGGCATCCAAACTGGAATCAAAATCTTAAATTTGCAATAAAAATACAAGAAAAAGCAGAAGAAATGTATCCACGGCCTATTCAAACCAATAATGCTAACAACTTCTAGATATAATCAACATACAGGAAAATATGCAAGTATAATAGAAGTAGGAGCAACGGGAAATACACTAGAGCAAGCAATGAATAGTATGAAATATTTAGCTAAAGTAATGAATGAAGTAATAAAATAATATAAAAAAGCAATGTAGTTATATGATAATTACACTGCTTTTTATTAACTTATCAATAGTCAAATTTTAATAATAATTGTACTTTTTAATTAGATGTTATCATCTAATACATCTATTTTATATACAGATGATATATTGTTATCAGAAGAAATGTTTTTAGAATAGTCATACACAGCTATTGTTTGGCCAACTTTTAATTTGTCAAAAGAAATAGAATTTCCGTTATGTTGGATTTTAACAGTAGAGTCAATACTATCTAAATATATTTGAAAATTAAATTCTCCTCTGTATATAGAGGAATTTGAGTCTAATCCCTTTACTTTAAGAGCTTTTATGCCATTAGAACTGTTAACATCAGTTATTTCTTCAATTGTAGCATAAAATGCATTTGGATATCTTCCTTCTGTAGACATATCTACTACTATGTCCATTGACTTTTGATACAAGCTCTTGTACTTGCCTATCTCATCATCTGCGCTTGATTTATAAACAAATATAAAGCAAATTAGAGCAATAATTATAATTAATGCAATAAACAATAAAATTGTAGATAAAGTGATTTTTTTAGATTTTTTCCCTTCCATTTTCAACATAATCCTTTGTAATTTAAATTTATTTATAGTATAGCATAATATAGTTTTTTATCAATAGATTAATACACTTTTCTTATTTTTGTACTAATTTTTTTTGATATTTGTAACTTGAATAAAAAGTCGAAATTTGTTAAAATAAGAAAGTATAAAAAGAAGGAGAAAAGAAACAATGAGAATAAGATATAAAAAATGGGCAAGGCCTGAATTAGAAGCAAGTACATTTTATGAAGATAATCCAGAAGAATGGAAAGGAAAATGGAAAGAACATTTTAAAAACAAAGAAAATCCAATACATTTAGAATTGGGGTGTGGAAAAGGACAATTTATATCACAGCTTGCTGTAGAAAATCCAAACATAAACTATATAGCAATAGATTTAATAGATGCAATGCTTGGACTAGCTAAAAGAAATGTTGAAAAAGAATATAAAGAAAATAATAGAGAAACAGATAATATAATATTAGTAAGATATGATATAGAAAGAATATTACAAATATTAGATAAACAAGATAAAATAGAAAGAATATATATAAATTTCTGTAACCCTTGGCCAAAAGGAAAACATAGAAAAAAGAGATTAACACATACAAGACAACTAGAAAAATATAAAGAGTTTTTAGTGGATAATGGGGAAATATATTTTAAAACAGATGACGATCCTTTATTTGAATCAAGTTTAATATATCTTGAAGAATCAGGCTTTGAGATATTAAAGAAAACATATGATTTGCATAAAGAAAACATATTTGAAAAAAATATAGAAACAGAACATGAAAAAATGTTCACAGAACAAGGAATAAAAACAAAAGCTTTAATTGGTAGATTTGGAACGGGTACAAGTTAGCCATTTTGTCCAATTTGGGACACATATATTTAGTAGTATTAATGAAATGGAAGTGAAATATAATGACAGCAGATGAGGTAATTGCAAATAAGGATAATAAAGAGTTTGCATTAAAAGCGGTTTCTGAAAATGGAAAATTTTTAGATTTAGTTTCTCCTATATTACAAAATGACAAAGAAGTTGTAATGACAGCATTAGAACAAGATCCGGAGAGTTTGGAATTTGCAAGTGATGAATTAAAAAATGATAAAGAAGTTATTTTAAAAGGAGTAAGAGGAGCTCCTTGGACTGTATGTTATGCTTCAGAAAGACTAAGAGCAGATAAAGAGGTTATATTAGAGAGTTGTAAAACATATGGGCAGGCTTTATATTTTGCAAGTCAAGAATTACGAGCAGATAGAGAGTGTGTAAAAGCTGCAGTAGAAAATAAAGGAATTATCATAAAATATGCAAGTAAAGAATTGCGAGAAGATAAAGAAATAGCTATGATTGCAGTTAAACAGGATAAAAAAGCATTTTATTTTATATCAGAAAATTTGCAAAAAGATGAGAAGATTAAGGCTTTAACTTAAGTAAATTAAAAAACAGAATTAAAGTACAAGTTTTTTAGAAAAATACTTGTACTTTTTCCTTTTTATTTATATAATGTATGAGAGAAAATTGTGTTACTTAATTAAAGTAAAGACATAGCAATAAATTGAGTAAATATTATATATGTGAAAGGAGAAGATATGTCCAAATTTATTGAAGAAATAAAATATAGAGCAAAGAAAGACATAAAGACTATAGTATTACCAGAAGCAGAAGACGTAAGAATTTTAAAAGCTGCACAAGAAGCTATGGATGAAGCTTTTGCAAATATAATACTTGTAGGAAATAAAGAAAAAATATTAGAAGTAGCAAATCAAAATAATATAAAAATAGAAAAAGCAAGTATTGTAGAACCATTAAAATCAGAAGATTATGAAAAATATGTAAATATGTTTTATGAACTTAGAAAACATAAAGGAATGACAGAGGAAAAAGCAAGAGAATTTATTTGTGATCCAGTATATTTTGGAATGATGATGGTTAAAGACGAGAAAGCTGATGGACTAGTTTCAGGAGCTGTTCATTCGACTTCAGATACATTAAGACCAGCTCTTCAAATCTTAAAAACTGCACCAGATACTAAATTAGTTTCAGCATTTTTCATAATGGTTGTACCTGATTGTGAATATGGAGAAAATGGAACATTTATATTTGGAGATAGTGGTTTAAACCAAAATCCAAATGAGGAAGAATTATCTGAAATAGCAATTTCATCAAGTAAGAGTTTCAAAAAACTAGTAGGAAAAGAACCTAAAGTTGCAATGCTTTCATATTCAACTCATGGAAGTGCAAAATCAGAACTTACTGAAAAAGTTATAAATGCAACAAAAAAAGTTGTAGAAAAGATGCCAGAACTTCTAGTGGATGGAGAATTACAATTAGATGCTGCAATAATCCCAGAAGTTGCAAAATCAAAAGCACCAAATAGTAAAATAAAAGGAGAAGCTAATGTATTAATATTCCCAGACTTAAATGCTGGTAATATAGGATATAAATTAGTACAAAGGTTAGCAAAAGCCGAAGCATATGGACCTTTATGCCAAGGAATTGCAAAACCTGTAAATGATTTATCAAGAGGATGTAATGCAAAAGATGTTGCAGGAGTTATTGCAATTACTGCAGTACAGGCACAAGAACAAGATCATTAGGAGGTAAAAATGAAAATCTTAGTATTAAATTCGGGAAGTTCTTCTTTAAAATATCAAGTAATAGATACGAGTAATAATCAAATGTTAGCAAAAGGATATTTTGAGAGAATAGGACAACCAAATTCGTTTTTAACACATAAGGTAAATGGAGTATCACATAAATTTGAACATTATGCAAAAGACCATCAAAAGGCAATAAAATTTGTTTTAAGCAGAATAATGAATGAACATTATGGAGTTATTAAAAGTTTAGACGAACTTGGAGGAATAGGACATAGAGTAGTACATGGAGGAGAAAAGTTCTTTAAACCAGTTCTTATTACAGATAAAGTTATAGAAAATATAAAAGAATGTATTAGTTTAGCTCCACTACATAATCCGGCAGCACTATTAGGAATAGAAGCTTGTAGAAAAATTGTACCTAATATGAAAATGGTAGCAGTATTTGATACAGCATTTCACCAAACAATTCCTAAAGAAAGATATATATATCCAATACCATATGAATATTATGAAAAATATGGAATTAGAAAATATGGATTTCATGGAACATCACATGAATATGTAGCACTTAGAACTGCTGAATTACTGAATAAAGATGTTAAAGATTTAAAAATAATTAGTTGCCATTTAGGCCAAGGAGCAAGTATATGTGCTATTCAAAATGGTAAATCAGTAGAAACAAGTATGGGCTTAACACCTCTAGGCCGGAATTGTAATGGGAACAAGAAGTGGTGATTTAGATCCATCAGTTGTAACATATATGATGAAAAAAATGAAATTAAATCCAGACGAAATGGAAAATGTTTTAAATAAACAATCTGGAGCATATGGTATCTCAATGGTTTCTGTTGATTTTAGAGATATAGAAAATGAAGCTGCATCTGGAGATAAAAATGCAATTTTAGCATTAGATGTATTCCATAAAGTAGCAGCAGAATATATAATTAAATGTATGGTTGCTATGGGGGGAACAGATGTAATATCATTTACGGCAGGAGTAGGAGAAAAAGGCCAAGATTCTAGAAGAGAAATATGTAAATATTTAAAAATATTTGGAGTAGAATTAAATGAAGAAGAAAACCAAAGATTAAAGGGAATCGAAGGGAAAATTTCATCAGAAAATTCTAAAGTAGAGGTATTTGTTGTTCCAACAAATGAAGAATTAATGATTGCTAAAAAAACAGAAGAATTAGTTTAAAAGAAAGACTATATAAATTTATTATAGAAGGGAAAATGAAAAATGAAAATTTTAGTTTTAAATTGTGGTAGTTCATCTTTAAAATACCAATTAATTAATATGGAGACAGAAGAAGTTTTAGCATCTGGAAAATACGAAAGAATAGGAGAAGAAGAAGCCTTCATTACACATAAAGTGAATGGAAAGAAATACGAAATAAAAAATCCAGCATATAACCATGTAGATGCTATAAAATTTACATTAGAGCAATTAACCAATCCAAAATATAAAGTTGTAGATAGTTTAGATGAAATAGAAGCAATAGGACACAGATTGGTTCATGGAGGAGAAAAAATAAAAGAATCAGTTGTTATAACAGATGAAGTTATAAAAGTATTGGAAGATTGTAAAGAACTAGCACCATTACATAATCCAGCATGTGTTTTAGGAATAAATGCTTGCAGAGAAGTTATGCCTGGAAAGAAAATGGTAGGAGTATTTGATACAGCATTCCATCAATCAATACCAAAAGAAAGATATATATATCCAATACCATATGAATATTATGAGAAATATGGAATAAGAAAATATGGATTCCATGGAACATCACATATGTTTGTATCTAGAAGATTAGCTGAAATAGAAAATAAAGATATAAAAGATATGAAAATTGTAACTTGCCATTTAGGACAAGGTTCAAGTATTTGTGCAATAGATGGAGGAAAATCAGTTGATACAAGTATGGGGTTAACACCACTTGGAGGAATTCCAATGGTTACTAGATCAGGAGATTTAGACCCATCAATATTGACATTTATAATGAAAAAAGAAAATTTAACACCAGATGAAATGGAAAATATTTTAAATAAAAAGTCAGGAGTTATGGGAATTTCAGGATTAGCACCAGATTTTAGAGTTATAGAAAGTGCTTCAAATGAAGGTGATGAAAAAGCTAAAATAGCAATGGATAACTTCAAATATTCAGTTGCGGGATATATAGCAAAATATGCAGCAGCAATGAATGGAATAGATTATATAATATTTACAGGTGGAGTAGGAGAAAACCAAATAAATATTAGAAAAGGAATATGTGAAAAATTAGAATTTATGGGTGTAGAAATAGATGAAAATCTAAACAATATGAGAGGAGAAGAAAAAGAAATATCAAAACCTACATCAAAAGTAAAAGTATTTGTTGTGCCAACAAACGAAGAATTAATGATTGCAAAAGAAACAGAAAGACTAATATAAAAGTAAACTAATGATTAAGAAGAGAGGAATAAATATGAAGGGGAATAAAGGAATAACGTTAATTGCTCTAGTGATTACTATAATTGTTTTATTAATCTTAGCAGCGGCAACTTTATCATACTTTATGGGAGAAAGTGGATTATTTCCAAGAGCATATGAAAGTAAGAGACAAAATGAATTTGCAATAGTAAAAGATACTATTATGTTAAAAATGCAAGAAAATGCATTTTTAACATATAAAGGAGAGACTCAAGATGCAATAATTTTGCTTTTAGATGAAGATTATGTTGATTATGATTATAAAGTTAATATGGATAAAATTAATCAACCAACCTTAGAAATGGGATATGGAACAATTGAGACGGGTGATTATTATTCATTAAAAGATGATAAATTAACATATATTGATGAAAATAAAAATGAAATAGAAATAGTAAGTCTAAATGGACTTGGAAAGATACCTGTTAATCTATATTTTTCAGCATTGCCTGACGAGACTACTGTAAATATGCAATTAAATGGAGAAAAATTAGAATCTTCTTTTGAAATAAAACTTAAAAATTATGACAATGATTTAGTTACAAGAGAAGATGTTAATTATGAGATACAATTTAAAAATAAAGAAGATAGTTTAGTGAATACTTCAATAGAGGGAATTGATTTAAATAATGAAAATTATAGTGCATCATTGGCTGCTAATCAAAAAGTAGATCAAACCTTAAAAGTCAACATTAACCCTAAAGACAACAAAGTGTTCAGCAAAACAACAATATATTTAGATGTTATTGTAAAATCTCCTTCAGAGTATAAAAAGACAATAAAGATAACAGTAACGAATGATATTTTACTGGACAGTTCTAGTAATAAAAATAATGCAACATTAAAAGATGGAGCTAAGATAGCATATGATAATGGAAACAATGCATATATTGAATTAGATGGAACAAACTATGTATTACTGCCAACAATAAGTTCAAGTTTTAATTTTGGAAACGGTTTTACGATAGAATCAGTTGTAGAAATAGATGAATTTAATGGAAATTCAACTATTTTAAACTTAGGAAATGGAATAGATAGTAGTAGTGTTGGAGAAGACCATATAATAGTACAACTTGTAGAAAATGAAGAAGGAAGAATTAATACTGTTAAATTTGAAGCACAAGGTAAAGGTCCTTTTGGAGCAAAAGATACTCATAAAAATTACCCAGAGAATAATTCAATAGAAGCTGGAGTTAAAACTAATATTTCTACAACAATTTCTAAAGATATAGGATTTTATAGTTCGAAGATTTATATACAAGAAGAAAATGAAGCTTCAAAGAGGCAATATAGTGCAACAGGGTTAACTACAATAAGACCAATAAAAGATGTTGGAAGAACGCAAAACTATATAGGAAAAAGCTATTGGAATAATGGTGATTATTTTAAAGGAAAGATATATTATTTAAAAATGACTGATAGTAAAGGAAACGTTGTTTTTGAGTTTGATTTGAATAAAAATTAGAAAAATACTTGCAAAAATGAAAAAAGATGATATAATAATATGCAAATATGGTAAAAATAAGAATAAGGACAAGATAAATAATACAATATCTTAAGAGAGAGCCAAGAATGGTGTGATTTGGTAAGTAAAAATTATTTATTATCACCTTTGTTAATTGCTATACTGAAAAACAAGTAAGTTAGTCGTAAATCTGCGTTAAAGATATTTTAAAGTGAATAAATATTTAATATATTTATTAACATAGGTGGTACCGCGGAAAGTTAAAGCTATTTCGTCCTATAAGGATGAAATAGCTTTTTGATGTTTTTATTACATTTATTATAAGGAGGAATTTTTATGTACAAAAAAGTAGAACTTAAAAATGGTTTTGTAGGAATGGAAAATGAAGTAGCAAATTACTGGAAGAAAAATGATATTATCAAGAAAAACTTTGCTATGAATGAAGGAAAAAGATATTTTACATTCTATGATGGACCACCAACAGCAAATGGTAGACCACATGTTGGACACATTGAGACAAGAGTTATGAAAGATATTATTCCTAGATACAAAGTAATGAAAGGATACAAAGTAATTCGTAAAGCTGGATGGGATACTCATGGGCTTCCAGTAGAATTAGAAATAGAAAAAAAATTAGGAATTTCAGGAAAACAACAAATAGAAGAATATGGTGTCGAAAAATTTGTTAAAGAATGTAAAGATAGTGTATTTAAATATGTTCATATGTGGGAAGAAATGACAGAAAAAGTTGGATATTGGGTTGATATGGAAAATCCATATGTAACTTATCATAATGAATATATAGAATCAGTATGGTGGGCATTAAAACAAATGTGGGAAAAAGGACTACTATATGAAGGACATAAGGTTATGCCATATTGCCCAAGATGCGGTACAGCTCTTTCATCACATGAAGTTGCTCAAGGATATAAAGATGTTAAAGATTTAACATGTGTTGCTAAATTTAAAGTAACAGAAAGTAAATTATTAGATACTGAAACATATATATTAGCTTGGACAACAACACCATGGACATTGCCATCAAACTTAGCACTTTGTGTAAATAAATCATATGAATATGCATTAGTAAAAGCAAATGTAGGAACAGAAGATGAACCTAAATTTGAAAAATATGTCTTAGCTAAAGAATTAATAGATACAGTTTTAAAAGAAACACCATATGAAATATTAAAAACATTTAAAGGTTCAGAATTACTAGGAACAAAATATGAAAGACTAATGCCATTTGGAGAAGTAGAAGGAAAAGCATTTGAAGTAATTCATGGTGATTATGTTACATTAACAGATGGTACAGGTATAGTTCATATTGCTCCTGCTTATGGTGAAGATGACAGTTTAGTTGCAAAACAAAATGGAATCACATTTATAAATCTAGTTGATAAAGAAGGAAAATTTGTAAATGAAGTTACTCCATGGGCTGGAAGATTTGTAAGAGACTGTAATGAAGATATATGCAAATGGTTAAAAGAAGAAAATAAATTATTTAGTAAAGAAAAACATATGCACTCATATCCACATTGTTGGAGATGTGATACACCACTTCTATATTATCCAAAAGAAAGTTGGTTTGTTGCAATGAGCAAACTAAGAGATGAACTTGTTGCTAATAATAATAAAGTTAATTGGTATCCAGATACAATTAGAACAGGAAGATTTGGAAAATTCTTAGAGAATGTTATAGACTGGGGAATCTCAAGAGATAGATATTGGGGAACACCACTTCCAGTATGGACATGCGAAGACGAAAATTGTGGTCATAAAGAATGTATAGGTTCTATAGAAGAGTTAAAAGAAAAAGCAATAGATTGTCCAGAAGAAATTGAACTTCATAAACCATATATTGATAATGTACATTTAAAATGTCCAAAATGTGGAAAGAAAATGATAAGATCAAAAGAAGTTATTGACTGTTGGTTTGATTCAGGTTCTATGCCTTTTGCACAATGGCATTATCCATTTGAGAATAAAGAAATGTTTGACAATAACTTCCCAGCAGGATTCATTTCAGAAGCTGTTGATCAAACAAGAGGATGGTTCTATACTTTAACAGCAATAGGAACAGCGTTGTTTGGAAGAACACCATTTGAAAATTGTATAGTTTTAGGTCATGTTTTAGATGAACATGGACAAAAAATGTCAAAATCAAAGAAAAATGGTGTAGACCCAATGGAATTATTAGATGTAGTTGGTGCAGATGCAACAAGATGGCATTTCTATACTTGCAGTGCCCCTTGGCTTCCAACAAGACTTGGAATAAAAAATGTACAAGAAACTCGGAAGAGGATTTTTATCTACATTATGGAATATATATTCTTTCTATGTGTTATATGCTGAAATAGATCAATTTAATCCATTAAAATACAAAGACTTCAAGTTAACTAATGTAATGGATAAATGGATAATATCTAAATTAAACACATTAATAAAAGAAGTTGATGATAGACTAGAACATTACGATATAACAGCAGCTGCTGGTAAAATTGAAGCTTTCACAGATGAGCTTTCAAATTGGTATGTTCGTAGAAATAGAGAAAGATTCTGGGCAAAAGGATTAGAAGATGATAAGGTAGGTGCATTTGTAACACTATATAGAGTTTTAGTGACATTAATAAAAGTTTCAGCTCCATTTGTACCATTTATCACTGATGAAATATATCAAAATTTAGTTGTAGGATTAGATGATAAATTACCAGAAAGTGTACATCTATGCTTATGGCCTGAAGTTTGCGAAGAAGAAATTAATAAAGACCTAGAAAAAGATATGGATTTAGCATATAAAATTGTTAAATTAGGTCGTAGTGCAAGAAATTCTGCAAACATTAAAAATAGACAACCATTATCAGAAATGTTAATTTCAATAGATAATTTACCTCAATACTATGAAGATATAGTTAAAGAAGAGTTAAATGTAAAGACTGTTAAATTAGGCGCTGATATGGGAGAATATGTTGATTTTGAAATTAAGCCAAATTTACCGGTTTTAGGAAAAGAATATGGAAAATTAATTCCAAAGATTAGAGAAGAGATTTCAAAACTAAATCAAATGGATTTAGCAAACAAAGTTAAAAATGGTGGTTCTGAATATATAGAAATAGAAGATACACAAATTGAATTAAATTCAGAAAATCTATTAGTAACAATGCAAGGAAAAGAAGGCTTTACATTTAGTGGAGAAGGAGAAATTGGAGTTGTATTAGATACACATATAACTGAAGAATTAAAAGAAGAAGGAATGGTAAGAGAAATCCTATCTAAAGTTCAAAATATGAGAAAAGAAAGAGACTTTGAAGTATTAGATCATATTATTCTTTATGTTGCAGGAGATGAAAAAATAGAAAATATAATCAAAAAGAATGAAGCAACAATAAAAAGAGATACTTTAACAGAAAAAGTAGTTTATCATCAAGAAAGAGAAGATTATGCAACAAATAACATAAATGGAGAAAGTTTAGACATTGATGTTGAAGTAATAAAATAAAAATAATTAAGATGTAAAATGTATTATATATATGTTTTACATCTTTTTTTAAAATTTAATAAAATATAAATTGATTTTGGGTGAAAACTATGATATAAGAAAATGAGGTGAGCAATAAATAAAATTACTAAAAAGGAGATGAAAAATTGAATATAGACTTTTTAAATAATATTCAAGAAAATATAGAAAAGAAATTTGAAACATTAAAAGAAGATATAAGTGACAATTTAATAGATGAAGCAAGCAAAAAATTAGGATTAGACAATGAAGAATTCTCATTAGATAGATTTGAAGAAAATAGAGCAATTTTAGAAAATAGGAAAACTAATGAAATGATAGAAGTAGATAGAAATAGAATTCCTAAAGATGCTAAAGAAGGAGACATCCTTAAATTTATAGATAATGAATTTAAGATTGATATGGAATTAACAAACCAAAAAAGCGAAGAAATAAAAGAAAAAATGAATAAAATTTGGAAATAATATTAAGGGGGCAACTAAAGATGGGGAAAAGAAAACTGAAGAAAAGTAGTCAAAAATTATTACTAGGATTTATTGCTATTATTATATTTTCATTATTAGGATTATTAACCGCAAATGAAGAATTGATTTCAACAGTTAGCAAAATTACAGGAGAAAACACTAGTATTTCAAATGAAAGTGAGATAAAAGACGATAATACCAATTTTAATATTGATAGCAAACTTATAGTAGATTTTATTGATGTAGGGCAGGCTGACAGTATTTTAATTAGAAATGATTCACATGCAATGCTTATTGATGCAGGAAATAATGAGGATGGAGATGATGTTGTAAAATTTATACAAGATAAAGGTGTTTCTAAATTAAATTATGTAATAGGAACACATCCTCATGAAGACCATATTGGAGGTCTAGATGATGTCATAAATAGCAATATTGAAATAGAGAATATATATATGCCAAAGATTGAAACTACTACTAAAACTTTTGAATCAGTGGTTGATGCAGTAATAAATAAAAATTTAGAAATAACATCTCCTAAAAAAGATGATTCATTTAGTTTAGGTGATGGAATATGTACAATTATGACAGATAGTATATTAGATAAGAGTAATTTAAATTTATCATCAATAGTTATAAAATTAGAATTTGGAAATAATACATTTTTATTCATGGGAGATGCAGAAATAGAAAATGAAAAAGGAATAGATTGGCCTAAAGTTGATGTTCTGAAAGTAGGACATCACGGATCAAATACAAGTAGTAGTACAGAGTTTTTAAGTAAAGTAGCTCCAAAGTATTCTATTATTATGGTAGGACAAGATAATTCATATGGACTTCCAAAACAAGAAATATTAGATAGATTAAATGGAGTTAACTCAAAAACATATAGGACAGACGAAAATGGAACAATAGAAATAATATCAGATGGAACTAATATTAGTGTAACCACTGAAAAATAAATAATATATAAAAAGTAGATTGATATATAAACTTTTATATTAATCTACTTTTTAAGTTTTGGTGAGTTGTAAAAGTAACATCCAAAAGAAAAAGTAAAATCCAAATGTAAG